>JANNUM010000367.1:0-2098 GCA_031395235.1 Chloroflexota bacterium | reverse complement strand
CCTGCGTCATGGACACCGCCTGTGGTCCCGTGACCGCGATGCCCACGAGGTCGTACTCCGGGAGGTCACGAATGACGCTTCCGAGGGCCTCCCCGAAGAGGAAATGGTCATCGACGATGAGAACTTTGGTCGGCACTACGGCAAACAGCGTAGTCCGGGACTAGGGGCGGCGGCTCTCCCCTGCCAGGGGGACTGTCAGGGCCACGCTGAAGCTGAAGATGCTCCCGCCCCCCGCCGGCCAGTCCGCCCACATCTCCCCGCCGTGATCCCGGACGATGCCGCGCGAGATGTACAGGCCCAATCCCGATCCGCGGGTGGTCCCGGCGGTCGACAGCCGGGCGAATTTCTCGAAGAGACGCCCGCGCTCGGACGGCGGGATCCCCGGGCCGGCGTCGCGGACCTGGACGATCGCGTTCTTGCGGTCCGCCGATATCCCGAGGCCCACCTGGATCTCGGCGTCGCCGGGCGAGTACTTCGCCGCATTGCTGATGAGGTTCCGGACGACCTGGCCGAGACGCCGATCGTTGCCGAGCACGAGGATCGGATGCTCGGTCCCGCGCAGGACGATCTTGTGCCCGTTCACCATCGCGCTCGCGGTCTCGACGAGCACGCCCGAGAGATCGATGGGACGGAGCGCCATGCGCATGCGACCCGACTCGAGGCTTGCGACATCGGTGAGCCCGTCGAGCAGCTCCATCGCGTGGCGCGCCTCGGCGGCGATGCCGCGTGCGGTTCCCTCGCCGTTCAGGCCGGCGATATCCTTCGCGAGCACGCGCGCCGCGGCGTTGATCGCGTTCAGCGGATTCCGCAGCTCGTGCGCGAGGACCGAGAGATATTCCTGTCGCACCACCTGCGCGCGCTTCAGCTCGCTCGCGACCTCCTGATCCGATGCCAGCCGCTCGCGATCGACCGAGGCGAAGCGGACCGCCCTGCGCACCTCGTCCATCAGCCACGGCGTGAAGACCGCGGCAATGGCGAGCACGACCGCGCGGATGATCACCTCTTGAGTCTGCGAAAGTGTGGTCCCCTGATAGGTGAGCGGAAGCGCGGAAGACACAGCGGCAACGAGCGCGAGGACCGTCCCGATCCGCTGCGAGAGCGGCAGCGCGCAGATCACGACCGCTAGGAACGTGAGCGGTACGTGCGGACTGTCCGCACCACCAGTGAGTGAGATCAGCCAGACGACCCAGGCCGTGAAGCCCACGCCGACGAAAGCGAACGCGTCACGGTCGTAACGATGCCAGGGGATCGCCGCGGCCACGGCAGAGGCGACGACGCCGGTCGTGATCAGGGGCAGGAGCTGGAGATCGCGCGAGAGGACGAGGTACGCCACCGTGGTGCCGAGGGCGAGCACGACCAGGAGCGCGAGCAGCACGCGACGCGACACCGCGCCGACGTCCATCGGCCGCGGTGGGAAGAGACCTGGGAGGAGGCGCGAACCTGCCGACACCAGCCGAGTCACCTCTTCGGCCCGCGGGACGTCCGGTTCGAACTCGACGGCCCTGTTTACGAGCGCATAATCGCCGCTTCCTGGCGAGAACGCCAGAGCCGCCCGGTACAGGGCCGTTTACCCTGGCGCAACGTAATATCGGCAGGCTCTTGAGCACTCGGCTGTTGGTGGTCGATGACCACGATCTCGCGCGTCATGGCCTCATGGCCATCCTGACCGGCACGCCGGAGCTCGAGATCGTCGGCGAGGCGAAGACGGGCCGCGAGGCCATCGAGGCCGCGCGGACATTGCTCCCCGACGTGGTCCTGATGGACGTCCGGATGCCGGACATGGACGGCCTCGAGGCGACCCGACGCATCAAGCAGGAGCGACCGCGCACCGCGGTCATCATCGTGACGAACCACGAGAACCCCGCGTATCTCCGCGCGGCCGTGGATGCGGGGGCGGCCGGTTACCTCTTGAAGGACGTCTCCCGCGACCTCCTCGTCGGCGCGGTGAAGGAGGTCGCTGGCGGCGGCTCATTCATCGAGACGCAGACGCTCCGCGGTGTGCTGCGCGACGTCTCCGCAGGGGGCCCGGCGCCGGACGCCGCGCGCAACCTCACCCGGCGCGAGCGCGAGATCCTCTCCCATGTCGCCGAGGGGCTGT
>JANNUM010000361.1:0-2088 GCA_031395235.1 Chloroflexota bacterium | reverse complement strand
AAGCCGCCGGCTGGAGCGTACGCAAGGCGCTCGAGCCTTGAGGCTCATCGTCAACGCGGACGATTTCGGCTACACCGAACGCGTCTCCGCCGGGATCCTTCGGGCACACCGCGACGGGATCGTTACCGCGACGACGCTCATGACGAACGCGCCGCACACTGACGGAGCGGCGAAGCTGGCGCGCGCGACGCCGTCACTCGACGTTGGCGTGCACCTCGTGGTCACTTTTGATCGGCCGGTGGCCGACGTCGCACGCTGCCGGAGCTTGGTCGACAAGGATGGGAGATTCTTTCGGCCAAAGGAGTTACTCGAGCGGAATATCGATCGTGAAGAGGCGCTCTTTGAATTCCGTGCCCAGTACAAAAGAGCGCGCGAGCTTCTCGGGCGGGAGCCCACGCACCTCGATTCGCATCACTGGGTGCACGACCATCCCGCGCTCGAGTGGGCCATCAGCGAGCTCGCCACCCAGACGGGCGCGGCGGCGCGTATCCATTCGGACGACCAACGCGACCGAATGCGCGCACGTGGCGTGCGCACGCCCGATCACTTCGCGCGCGAGTTCCAGTACGAGGGCAAAGTGAGCGTCGAGCAGCTGCTCGCGCTGCTCGAGCGGCTCGCGAAGCGGAGCGACACCACCGAGCTGATGTGCCATCCGGGCGAGACCGACCTGGCCATGGTGAAGAGGTCGGGCTACGCGCGCGAACGCCCGAGCGAGCTGGCAACGCTCACCGACCCACGCGTGCGCGCGGTGGTGAAGGATCTGGGGATCGCCCTCGCGACGTTCGCCGACCTATGAGGAAGGCGCTGTGGGTCGTGCGCGACCGCATCACGACCGCGCATGCGATCGACGAACTGCTCGCCGATGCGACCTCGCGCGGGATCTTCGACGTCGTCGTGCAGGTCCGCGGCCGCGGCGATGCGTATTACCGGTCCAAGCTCGAGCCGCAGGCGCTCGCGCTTGCCGGCAGCGACCTCGATCCGCTCGACCACCTCACCCGTTTCGGCGCGACGGTCGGGGTGCGCATCCACGCCTGGGGCAGCGTGTTCTTCGTGTGGTCGGACCCCCGCGGCTCCCCGCCAGGCGCGCCGGCGCACATCGTGAGTCGGCACCCGGAGTGGCTGCTACGCCCAGGCAGCGTGAAGTACCTCGACCCTGCCGGCGGCACGGATCGGGAGGGCATCTACATCGATCCGGCGAACGCCGCGGCGCGGAAGCACACGCTCGCGGTCTTCACCGATATCGTGTCGCGCTACGCGGTCGAGGGCTTTCACTACGACTACGTGCGCTACCCGCAGGTCACGTACGCAGCGAGTCCCCAGGATCACGAACACGTCACCGCGTTGGTCCGCGAAGGTGCGGAGCGCCTGCGCCGCGCGCGCCCGGGCCTCGTGATCTCCGCCGCGGTGTTCCCCGACCCCGATGTCGCCCGTGATCGCGTCCTGCAGCGCTGGCCGGAGTGGACCGCGGAGGGTCTGGTCGATGTGCTGTGCGCGATGGCGTACCGCCGTGACACCGCGGAGGTCGAGCGCCTGCTCTCTCTCGCACGCGCGGCCGCGCCGCGGACCGAGATGTGGGGTGGCCTGATGGCATACAAAGGAGAGCCGCAGCTGCTGAGCGATCAAGTGCGCGCTGCGGCACGCGCGGGCTGCGAGGGAGCGATCCTGTTCGCGTACGACCCCGATTCACCCGAACTTCTGGATGTTTTCGCCGCGGCCTAGCGGCGGCGTTACTCTCTTGTCCCCGTGCCGAACGAACCGACACCAACACCGGTCGCAGCGACTCCGCCTGAGGAGCCGCGCCGTCCCGACCCGCTCGCGGCGGCGGTGGCGGAAGGCGTCGTGAAACTGCGACGCGAGGCCGGGCTCTCCGAGCGCACCGCAGCGCGGAAGCTCGGCACCTCGCAGACGCAGCTACGTCGCATGGAGGACCCGCGTTATCTTCCGTCGCTCCGCTCGCTGCAGCGCGTTGCGCTCGCCTACGGCTACAAGCTGAGCGTCGCGTTCGAGCGCGAGGACGCGCCGGCCAAGCGCACCGCGCCGGTGAAAGAGCCGAAGCGGGCTGCTGCCCCGTCTAAAGGGTCCAGAGCG
>JANNUM010000353.1:0-5004 GCA_031395235.1 Chloroflexota bacterium | reverse complement strand
AGCCGTCGAGGAAAGTCCGGACTCCACAGGGCAGGGAAGCGGGTAACACCCGTCCGCCGCGAGGCGAGGACCAGCGCCACAGTGACGATCCGCGCAAGCGGGTGAAACGAGGCAAGCTCTTCCCGGAGCAAGGCGATGTATGGGGGCGATGGCGTGGCCCGCGCCGTCCCCGGGTGCGCCGCTAGAGGCGGGGGGTGACCTCCGTCCCAGAGAGATGACCGTCCACGACGGGATCCGGCTTACAGGCCTGCTCGGTTTCCCGACCTGCAGGGTGCTGCTGCGCTGCCGGTCTCGCACCTCGGTTCGCCATGCGGCGATGGTGACCTGACAGCGGCGTCAGGTCTCAAGCCCATGCCTCGCCGTGTGGTACCCGTCTCACTCGCGACGACCCGCTGACGGACATACGTCCTATACGCATATGGTTCGGTCTGACACAGGGCGAGGCGTGGCGGAACTGAACTCGACGAGGCAGCCGCCCGGGTTACCGCGGACGGGCTGGGATCGAATGGTGGCGTCGCCATGCGGGAACGAGTCGTCCTGCGGCATTGCGGCCGGTCTCGTCGCTGGCCCGCGATCCTCCTCGCGCTGGTCGTGACCGGCGCGTGTGGCACGCGAGCGGCGGATGATCCTGGCGCCCTCGCGATCCCGACCTCGTCGCCGGGCGACGTGTAACAACAGTCACAGGCGCGCACGTCCACGCGCCTACAATGCGTTCCCTTGACCGACGAGCTACATCAACTCGTGAGCGAGAGTTTTCTTGCGAAGCTGCCTCCTGAGGCAGTGAGCCCGCTCCTTGCCAATGCGGTTCGCCTCGAATACCCGGCCGGCGTCTGCATCTGCCGGCAGGATGAGCCGCCGACGGTCCGGCTCTTCGCGAGCGGGCTTGTGCGCTCATCACGGGGCGGCGCCGACGGGCGGATCGTCACACAGCGTTACCTGCGACGTGGCGACTTCGGCGGGATCCCGACGCTCTTCGCCGGCGGTCCCGCGGCCGGTCAGTGCCACACGCTGGTGGCGTCCACCTATTACCAGTTCTCGGCTCGCGCCTGGCGCGCGACCGCGCAAGACGACGTTCGAGTCGCGCACGCGCTCCTCGAGGAGGTCAGCCGTATCTTCACCCTGTCGTTCGTTTACATGACGAGCGAGACGCTCGCGACGACCCGCCAGCGCGTCGTGCGCGAACTGCTCGACCTCGCCGCCGACCAGCAGAACGGATCCGAGCTCGTCGTCGCCGTCACGCAGCAGCAGCTCGCGGAAGGCATCGGATCCGCGAGGGAGGTCGTCGCACGCGTGCTGCGCGGACTTCGCGAAGAACGGTTGATCGAGACCGGTTTGCGCGGCGTCGTACTCCTCGACCCCATACACCTGCAGTCGGAGCTCGCGCAGGTCTCGTAACCAAGATCACGCGCACTCGGAACGATGGTCACAGACGGCTATTCACCGCCGCGCAGATGCTCCCACCGTGTCCATCTGACACGGAGGTGCCTGCGGAGTGTTCCGGATATCCGTCCTCACGTTCACGATCCTGCTCGCGAGCTGCGGGGACACGTTGGCACAGGCTCCAGCTCGGTCTGGCGTTGCGGTGCCGATCGCTGCGGCGACGCCCGCCTCGGTCATCAGCGAGGGCAGCCGCGAGATCGATCGCTGGATCGCGATCTGCCGCCGCGACCCGATGGACTTCCTCGACAACCGCGAGTACTGCCTGCGGATCGGACCATGGGAGTCCGCGATCACACCGCGATGACATCCAGGACGCCGTCCCGGCGCTCCCTGGTGCACATGTGCCCGATCCTCGACGTGACGGTTTGAGGCGCGGTTGAGTGCGCCTCGCGACGGGCTGGCCCACCTCGTCGCCCAAGCCCCGCAACACGTAGGCTTCGCGCGGTGCGGCGTCTAGTTCTCGTCGGGAACGGCCTCTGGATCGCGGCGAACGCAGGCTTCGCCCTTGGACGCTCACCGTCGCAGTGCAGGCCAGGCTCGAGGGCGCACAGATCGGCGCCCGCTCCGCGCGCGAGCATCTCGAGCAGCGCTGCGGCCACCGATGCGGGGTAGAGAGCCACGAGCTTCCCGCGACCCCGCGTTTTCTGCCCATTCCCGCTTACGGTCTCGGATACAGATTCCGGCTTATATGGCCTGCTCGGGCTTTGTTCAGGGCGTCCGGGGCTCATCCAGAATCGCTCCGGAGCCGTATAACGGCAGTACACGAGGAGGTGTCTATGCGTCTTCTTCTTGCTGGGCTCACTGCTGGGGTGCTCATCTTGAGCGCCTGCGGCCCTGCGGCGACCGCGCCGACCACAGCTCCCGTCGTTGCGGCCACGGTGGCCCCGACCCCGGCCCCGACCCCCCAGATCAAGTTTGTGTTCACCGCAGACCTCAAGCCCTCGAATGAGGTTCCCCCCATCGCCACAGCCGAGGCGTCCTGCTCCGGCAAGGGCACGTTCACGCTCAATACGACCAAGGACGCGAGCGGGACGATCACCGCGGCCAACGCGGTGTTCGAGACCGATGTCACCGGCTGCCCGGCTGACACCAAGATCAACATCGGCCACATCCACAAGGCCGCCGCGGGCG
The DNA here is from genome assembly GCA_031395235.1 of Chloroflexota bacterium. Classification (GTDB taxonomy): domain Bacteria; phylum Chloroflexota; class Limnocylindria; order P2-11E; family P2-11E; genus CF-39. The sequence goes on along the minus strand of JANNUM010000353.1, from coordinate 2,433 downwards.
TCAACGGCAGCGTCGTCGTCAACTCCGGACTGGCTGCCGGCGAGCTCACGCTCACCGCCGGCGCGGGGAAGATCAACAAGACGCAGCCGACCGTCGACCCAGTCCTCGCGACCGACATCATCGCCAACCCGGCCGGCTACTACATGAACTGGCACTCCACGCTGGCCCCCGGCGGGATCCTTCGAGGTCAGCTCGTCAAGGGCTAACAGCCGTGTCCGTCCTCCGCTGGAACGCCCCTCGGCTTCGGCCGAGGGGCGTTCGCGTTTCAGGCGCGACCGACGAGCGCGCCGATGTTCACTTGCAAGCGAGCGAGCACTGCATCGCCCATGGCACGGACCTTGCGAGCCACCTGAAGGTAAAAAGGAGGTACGGGCCATGTTGTGGACCATTGCTTTAGTTCTTCTCGTCCTCTGGCTGCTTGGCGTCGTGGCACTGCCGGCGGCCGGTTCGCTCATCCACGTCCTGCTCGTGATTGCGCTCGTTGTGGTGATCTTCCAGATGCTCAGCGGCAGACGAGCAGCGCTCTAGCTCCACACTGAGAACGGGCGAGGGGACCCTCGCCCGTTCTCTTTGTCCGTTCGCCTTTCCCGTTGACGACGATCGTTTCCCGTTGACGAGGATGGCGCTCGCTTGGTATCGTCCCCTTCCGCACGCTCACGCGTGACTCGCTGAAAGGAAGTGGCGCAGTGCTTACCAACGCAGATCCGCGCTCGGGTGCCGTCGGGGCAATGCCTCGCCGGAGCCTGCCCACTCTCCGAATCGTCTAGGGACTCGACTCCCTCTTTGTGACCTTCGGACCGTGGGCCAGGACCCACGGTCTTTTGGTTCCTAAGAAACGACGGGAGAACGAAGTGGCCACGCTGACGGCGACCTCACCAGAAGTCATACGAACGCCCGGCCGCGACGCGCTCGTGGCCGAGGCGGTCACCAAGACGTTCAAGTCCTCCCGCGAGGGCGTCCGACGAGCCGTCGACGACGTTTCGCTGCGCGTCGTGCGCGGCGAGATCTACGGGCTGCTCGGGGCAAACGGCTCCGGGAAGTCGACGCTCATCCGGATGTTCTCGACGCTCCTCACGCCCGACGCGGGCAAGGTGCGCGTGTTCGGTCTCGATATCCGCGACGACGAGGACGCGGTGAAGCGGCTCATCAACCGCGTCTCCGTCGAGGCCTCGTTCTTCAAGAAGCTGTCGGCGATGGAGAACCTCGTCTACGCCGCTCGTCTGTATGGCATCCGGCCCGACGAATCTCGAGCGAAGGCGCTGGCGATCCTCCGTCGCCTCGGCGTCGATATCGACCGCGTCAACGAGCCGCTCGAGCAGCTGTCCCGCGGGATGCAGCAGAAGGTCGCGATCGCGCGCGCGTTCCTGACCGCCCCGACGCTGCTGCTCCTCGACGAGCCGACGACCGGGCTCGACATCCGCAGCAAACGCGAGGTTCAAACGTTCGTGCGCGACCTCCGTGACGAGCACGACGCCACCATCGTGTTGACGACGCACGACCTCGACGAGGCCGAGCGTCTTTCCGACCGTATCGGGATCCTCCATGACGGGCGTCTCGTGGCCGAAGGCACGGCCGACGAGCTCCGGGCGCGACACGGCGCCACGGCGCTCGAGGACGTCTTCATGTCGGTGACCGGCAGGCGGCTGGACGAAGCCGATGCGGTGGCCGAGGAGAAGACGAAGTGATGACGGCGATGGGCGGCCAGCTCGGACTCGCCTACGCATTCGTCGAGCGCGAGATCGCACTCTCGAAGCGGTATTGGGCGTGGGAGCTGGTCTGGCTCGTCTACGGCATCGTGACGTCTCTCTCCGTCGCGTACATCGGCCTCGCTCTCCCAGTGATCAGCGGCGGCGAGGTCGATCAGGCGACGATCTCGCGGACCGTGCTCTACCTGCTCGTCGGCACCATCGCCTGGCGGTTCCTGGGGATCATCTTCGAGAACATCGGCGAGGTCATCGCCTGGGAGCGTTGGGAGGGCACGATCGAGTACACGTTCATGTCGCCCGTCCCGCGCTTCACGCACCTCATCGGCATGTGCGGCGCGACGCTGGTGCGCGCGACCGCGTTCAGCATCGCGATCCTCGGCGCGGTCACGCTCTTCGTGCCAGTCGATCTGTCGCGCGCGAACGTGCTGTCCGCGATCGTGCTCCTCGCCGTCGGTGCGCTGGCGTTCGTCGGGCTCGGCATCGCGTCGGCGTCGTTCCCGCTGCTCTGGACCGAGAAGGGGCTGCAGATGGCCTACATCGTCCAGGCGGTGGTGCTCCTGGTCTCGGGCGTGTACTACCCGGTCGAGGTGCTGCCCGAGTGGATGCAGGTCATCTCGACGCTCTCGCCGGCGACCTACGTGCTCGACGGCGTGCGGGCCGGGATCCTGGACGGCGTGCCCCTGTCGGCGCTGGTCCACGACATCGTCCCGCTCGTGATCATGGGCAT
>JANNUM010000271.1:0-1783 GCA_031395235.1 Chloroflexota bacterium | reverse complement strand
AGGACCACGACGCGGTCCGCGATGCGCTGGGCCTCGTCGAGATCGTGCGTGCAGAGGAGGATGGCGCGGTGGCGCGCGCGCAGCGACACGATGAATGACCGCAGCTAGCGCGCGGTCTCCGGGTCGAGCGCGGTCGCGGGCTCGTCGAGCAGCAGCACCGGTGGGTCGTGCACGAGGCCGCGCGCGATGGCGACCTTCTGCTTCATGCCGCGCGAGAACGCGCCAAGACGGACGTCGAGCCGATCGGAGAGACCGAGCAGCTCCGCGAGCTCCTCGGTGCGGCGCGCCGCGGCCGCGACGTCGTAGAGGTGGCAGAAGAATCCGAGGTACGCGCGCAGCGTCATCCGCTCGTAGAGCGAGGGCTGATCGGTGACCATGCCGCACCGGATGCGGACTTTGCCGGGATCGGCGCGGACGGAGATGCCATCCACGCGCACGTCGCCATCACTGGGAGCGAGGATGCCGGCGATGATGCGACTCGCCGTCGTCTTGCCGGCGCCGTTGGGGCCGAGCAGGGCGACGATCTCGCCTGGCTCGACGCGGAGCGAGACGTGTTCGAGCGCGATCGTGCGCCCGAAGGAGCGCGATACATCGCGCACGTCGATCATCGAACGAGCATATGCGGCGATGCCCTAGCCTTCGTGCGATGGATCTCGTGCTGTCGTTGCATGGCCGTGTCGCTTTCGCGCTGGTCCTCTATTACACGTTCGTGGGGCTCTGGGCCATCGTTCAGGGCATACGCGACCGCGGCCCGAACGCGAGCCTGCGCGGCGCGATCGCGCTCGCGACGATCGCCGCGGTCGCGCAGGGCGTGCTCGGTCTCCTGGTCCTCGTGTTCCGCGGCGCGCCGGCGGACACCGTACACATCGTTTATGGACTCGCGCTCGTGGTCGCCATGCCGCTGGCCGCGACGCTCGTGCACGACCGCACGCCGCGTGGTCAGTCGATCGCCCTGGGGCTCGCCGCATTGTTCACCGCCGGCCTCGCGATCCGTGGGATCACGACGGCATGAGCGGGCGGGCGTATCGTCGCGCGAATGGCTGACATCCCGCCGGCGATCGACGCGACCCCCGACGTTTCGCGCGAGGCGCTGCAGGCGCTGCGCGGCGAGCTCCTCTACTTCAACGTCGCGGGGTCCGGGCCGACGTTCCCGGTCGCGCATCGCGCGGCCGACAGCTACCGCGCGTGGCTCTCGTCGGTCGGCATGTTCTCGCACGTGGGATACGACGCGTACAACGCCGGCCTGGACGCGACGCGAGCTGACATCGCCGCCGCGATCGGCGACGAGGGCGGCGCGGCGCGCGTCGCCCTCGCGCAGTCCGCGACCGACGGGCTGAACACGCTCGTCGCGGGTCTGCGCCTCGAACCGAATGCGCTTGTCGTAACGACAGCCGAGGAGCACGGCAGCGCGCTGCTGGCGGTCTTCGGGCGACGGGCACGCGGCGACCGCGTGCGGGTCATCCCGCATGCCGCTGACGACAGCCTCCTCGATGACGTGCACCGCGCTTTTCAAGAGGGCGCCGAGGCGCTCGTGATCTCGCTCGTGGGCTGCAAGAGCGGCAAGGTCCTCCCGGTCGCGGAGGCGACGCGCATCGCGCATGATGCCGGCGCGACCGTGGTCGTCGACTGCGCGCAGGCGCTGGGCCAGTACCCGGTCGACGTGCACGCGCTCGGCGCCGACGCCTACGCGTTCCTTGGTTACAAGTGGCTTCACGGGCCCCTCGGCGTCGGCGCGTTCTGGGTCAGGGATCCCGAGCGGTTCGAGAGCACCCGCTTCGGCTGG
>JANNUM010000179.1:0-7874 GCA_031395235.1 Chloroflexota bacterium | reverse complement strand
TGTCGCTCAAACTCGCCCGCTCCGCTCGCGTCACCTCGCTCGCGTGATCCCGCGGGCTCAACTTCGCTCCAGAGACGCCCGCCACCGCGCACTCCTGCCGTCCGCGTCCTCGCTGAGGACTTCGCGCGACACTAGTGCGCATGGCCGTCTCGGAGCATCCCAACGTCGCGCGCGTGCGCGCGTACGCCGCGGAGCGCGGCGTGCCGATCGAGATCCGTCGTTTCTCCGCGAGCACCCGCACCGCACAGGACGCAGCTCGCGAGATCGGCGTCGAGGTCGGTCGGATCGTCAAATCCCTCGTGTTCCTCGCCGCTGATCGCCCGCTCGTCGTGCTCTGCTGCGGCGACCGGCGCGTGAGCGAGGAGCGCCTGCGCGACGTGCTCGGCGCTAACGCGGTGCGCCGCGCGACCGCCGACGAGGCGAAGCGTTTCACCGGCTACGCGATCGGTGGCGTGCCTCCGTTCGCACACGAGACCGCGTGCGAGACCGTGATCGACGACGACCTGTCCCGCTTCGAGATCGTCTGGGCCGCGGCGGGGCTGCCGGACGCCGTCTTCGAGATCGCCGTCGCGGATCTGCGTCGCCTCGCGGACGCGAGGTCCGCGCACATAGCCGAATGAAGGTCTTCGTCACAGGCGCGACGGGTTTCGTGACCGGCACGGTCACGATGCATCTGCTCGCTCGCGGCGACCAGGTCCGCGCGCTGGTCCGCGACGCGTCGCGCGGCCGGACCCTCGCGCGCGCGGGCGTCACGGCGGTCGCCGGCGATCTGTCGGACGCGGGCGCGCTCCGCCGCGGGATGGAGGGGGTCGATGCCGTCGTGCACGGCGCGGCGATGTACGAAGTGGGCATCGCCCCGCTCCGACGACCCGCGATGTACGAAGCGAACGTCCTTGGCACCGAACGTGTCCTCGAGGCCGCCCTCGCCGCCCGGGTGCGCCGTGTCGCCTACGTCTCGACGTGCGCGGTCTTCGGGAACACGTGCGGCGCGATCGTTGACGAGACGTACACGCGCAGCGGCCCGTACACCTCGTACTACGAGGAGACGAAGGTGCGCGCACATGAGATCGCGCTGCGCCTGGCGGAGCGTGGTCTCGGCGTGTCGATCGCGCAACTCGGCGGCGTGTACGGGCCGGGCGACACGTCCGGTCTCGGCGGCCTCATGCGGAACTTCGTGCGCGGCCGATTGCCGCTCATCCCATTCGCCGACGCGGGACTCAACTTCGTGCACGTGGACGACGTTGCGCGGGGCATCGTGCTCGTACTCGATCGCGGCCAGCCAGGACGGAGCTACGTCCTCGGCGGAGAGATCGCGCGCGTCGCGGACGCTTTCGCGGCGCTCGCGCGCATCACCGGTCGCAGTCTCCCGCGCCTACGGTTGCCTTACGCGTTGCTCCAGCTGGGCGCGCTCGTGCGTCCTGGCCTCCGCGAGGTGGTGACCTCCTCGAAGGGCGTCACGTTCTGGGCGAGCGACGCCCGCGCTCGGAGTGAGCTCGGCTACCTGTCGCGTGTACTCGAGGCCGGGCTGCGCGACACATACGGCGGCGCGGCCGCGTAGCGGCTGCATGAATGCGGCCGTGCGACTAGGGCTCGTCGTCCTCGTCGTCGTCTGATTCGAACTCGTCCGAGTAGAACCCCAGCTCTTCGGACTTGAACACCGTCACGAGGAAGTCCTCGCGCTCCGGGTCGTGCGTCTGGATGAGCTCCTCGTCGAGCTGATCGATGAGCTGCTGCAGCTCGTCGTCGGTGAGATCGACTTCGAGGAGCAGCGTCCCGTGCACCTCGAAGCGGCCGTAGTGGATATCCACGCGACCGATGCGGCGCGCGCCGCCGTAGATCGTGAAGATCTCGCTCGACTCGGTGCGGACGTTGCGCTCGAAACGCGCTGCTTCCATGGGACGACGACTGTACTAGGTCGTTACGTCCCTCAGCTGCTTGAGCACCCACTCCGCAAGCGGCGGCATCGCGAGGTCGGCGGTCGTGACGGTGCTGATCGCCCGGGGCCAGATCCATACGAGCAGCTCGCCGCAGGCCATCGCGGCGGATCGCAGCGCTCGGCGGTCGAGGCCCGCGACTGTCGCCTCGATGTTGTCCGGCATGGGGGCGTCCGGAGCATCGAGCACCGCCGTGAGCCCGTACTGCGGATCCGCGATGCGCTCGGCGACGGCCCACAGGCGCCACAGTTCGCCGCGCGCGGCCTCGAGCTGCGCGTTCGCCTCCCAGAGCGAGCCACGCGTGAGGTGTTTCGCGCAGGCGCTGAGATGTACGAGCGCTGCGTGCATCCATCGACGGACCTGCTCCTCCGTCGCGGCGCTCGCCTTCGGCTCGCCGGCGATCCGTTCGTCCGGGTCGTACAGGACGATCCAGTCCGGCCGTGGGGCCTGGCGTTCCCGCGCGACAGCGACGACGAGATCGAGCTGAACACCGCTCGCGTACTGCGCGAAGGTGTGTTGGTAGGCAGGCAGCCCGCGGTCGGCGGGTTCGATGATCTGCTGATGCATGTCGATCACGTCGCCGACGCGACGCACGACCGCTGCGCTGTCGCGGATCGTGTCGCGCCAGGCGGTGTCGACGACCGCGTACATGGCGTCAACGTCCGACAGCTCGTCGGCCGCGCCGCGGCCGAGGCTGCAGCCGACGACGAGAACGCGGATGCCCGGATCGCGCTCGGCCTCGCGCATCAGCCCCAACATCACCTCGCGATGCGGAGCGAGCTCGATCGGTAGCGAGCGCAGCCAGCGCTCGGCATGTTCGCGCACGCGCGAATCGTAGTCACGCTGGGCTCCATCGTCGTGGCGCATCCCCTTCGGATCGGTCTGAAGCTCTCGCAGCAGATCCATCCCATCGAGGCGCAGCGCGAGGCCTGGCGGATGGCCGACGAGGCCGGCTTCGACCATATCTGGCCGTTCGACCATCTCATCGCACTCGGAAGTGACCCGACGCGCCTCATCTTCGACGGCTGGACCGTCCTCGGCGCAGTCGCCGAGAACACCAAGCGCTCGCGCATCGGTCTCAACGTGACGGGCAATCTCGATCATCATCCGGGCCTGCTCGCGAAGATCGCCGTCACGGTCGACCACCTCTCGGGCGGACGTCTCGAGATGGGCATCGGGGCGGGGTGGAACGAGCCCGAGTTCGCGATGTATGGCATCCCGTTCCCGAGCGTCGCGGACCGGATCCGCATGCTCGACGAAGCCTGTCGCGTGCTGAAGGCGCTCTGGACCGAGGAGCGCGCGACGCTGGCGGGCCGGTTCTATCAGCTCGACGCGGCCATTGCCGAGCCGAAGCCGGTGCAGAAGCCGCATCCGCCGATCTGGATCGGCGGTTCAGGACCCAAACGCACGCTGCGCGTCGTCGCGAAACACGCCGACGTGTGGAACTCGAACGCGCCCACACCCGAGGACACGCACGCGCTGGTGAAGATCCTCGACGAGCACTGCGCGAAGGTGGGCCGCGACCCGGCGACGATCCGCCGCTCGCATCAGATCCGTGCGGAGAAAGATGATGACGCGCTGCGCATCGGCGAGGCCGCGCTGCGCGCCGGGTTCAGCGATCTGCTCCTCTTCCCGTTCGCGGGCGGAGACCTGCGCTCCGGCGTTGAGCGCGCGGCGGCACTGCTGCCGCGGATGCGCGCGCTCGCCCGCTAGCGGCGGCTCAGACCGAGGACCGAGAGGAAGAAGCTCGCGAAGAACGTCTGGACGCCGAGCGTGATCGCGAGCGACGACACGATGACGACGCGAAGGGTGCGCGGCACGTCGACGATGGGACCGAAGCCCTGCGTCTCCCAGATCCCGATCGCCGTCGCCGCGAGCACCAGGCCCGCGATCACGAGGAGGATCCCGGCCACGAGCCCAGTCTCGAGCGTCACGTAGCGGTAGAGGCGAGTGAGCCGCGGATCTTCCGGCAGAAGGCCTTCGCTGATCGCGAACGTCTTCGTGAACACCGCGAAGATCACCGACTGATAGCCAAGCACCACCGCGGCCGCCGCGTAGACGAGCGTATGGACGTCGAGGCGAAGCGATCCGAGGGCGCGCTCACCCGGCAGCAGCCACAGACCCAGGAGCGCACCCACGACCATGAGGAGTGCCCCGGGGTAGAGGAAGAGCCAGCGCGGGCTGTACAGGAGCAGGAACCGCAGATGACGCCAACCGTCGCGCCAGGTGCGCAGGTGCGGTGGCCGTCCGCGCTTATCCGGCCCGAGCGTTACCGGCACCTCGGTGATCCGCAGTCCCCGCACCGCCGCCTTGACGACCATCTCCGAGGCGAACTCCATGCCGGTCGTGCGCAGGTCGAGGGCGAGGATCGGCGAACGGCGGAAGCCGCGGAGCCCCGAGTGGAAATCACCGACGTCGCTGCTGAAGAAGAGGCGCCCGAGCCACGAGAGCACGGGGTTGCCGAGCCAGCGATGAAGGAACGGCATCGCGCCCGCCGCGACGCCGCCCTTGAAGCGGTTGCCCATCACGAGGTCGTAGCCCTCGCGCAGCTTGGCCAGGAAGCGGTCGATGGCCATGAAGTCGTACGAACCGTCCGCATCGCCCATCACGATGTACTCGCCCTGCGCCGACGCGATCCCCGTGAGGAGCGCGCTCCCGTAGCCGCGGAGCGGGACGGGGACCACGCGCGCGCCGGCGGCGGCCGCGAGCTCGCGCGATCCGTCGGTACTCCCGTTGTCCGCGACGATCACCTCACCGCGGATGCCGTACCGGGCGATCGCCTCGCGGGCTTGCTTCACGCAGTCGGCCACTGTCGCCGCTTCGTTGAGGCAGGGCATGACGATCGAGAGCTCGACTCGTTGGTCCAAGGCGCTGGCGATGCTAGCGGGCGGCTGCCATGGGACGACGACACTAACGCGCGGCAGGTACGCTCGTGGTCCGTGACCGCTCATCCGATCCGCGTCGGTCCGAAGCTGTCGCAGCAGTCCATCCGATGAGCGCGACGGTGATCGAGTGGGTCCGCGCGAAGGGGAAGCAGACGCGCGAACGCGCGCTCAAGTTGGTCGACGACCTCGACGACGCGCAGCTTGGCTGGCGTCCGTCTCCCGGCGCGCACAGCATCGCCTGGACGCTTTGGCACATGGCGCGCGCCGACGACAACTTCCAGTCCGGCGTGAGGGGGCGGCCGCTGCAAGGCCGAATTGCTCGACTATGTGCGGCGCGCGTTCGCGGCGGCTGACGAGGCGGTCGACCAGATCGACGACGGGCGCTCGGCGGACACTCACGAGTCACCGTTCATGGGCGGCCGGACGACCTACGGCGAGACGCTGCTCGTGTCGGTCACCCACGACAACCGGCATTTGGGCGAGATGGAATACATCAAAGGCCTGCTTGGCCTGCGCGGTACCGCAACGGTCTAGACGCCGAGCCGGGCCGTCCTTACGCGGTCCACGTCCGCGAACGCGCCGATGCGCGCGCGGACCTCGTCGGGCACCGGATCGTCGAGCGTCAGGATCATCAGAGCCTCGCCGCGCGCGTGAAGTCGTCCGACCTGCATCGACGAGATGTTCACGTCGTGCTCGCCGAGCAGCGTCCCCACGCGGCCGACCAGGCCGGGCTTGTCCTGATGCTTCGTGAGCAGCAGGTGGCCCTCGACGGGGACGTCGACCCAGAACCCGTCGATACGGACGATGCGCGGCTCGCCCTGCACCAGCGTCCCCACGACCTCGGTGTTGCCGACGCGCACGGTGAGGAGCGCGGCGTACCGCGGCGCCTCGGCCTCACGTCGCTCCTCGATCACGAGTCCGCGCGCACGAGCGATCGCGAGCGCATTTACGAGATTCACGCGCTCTGCGCTGAACGTCTCGAGCAATCCCTTCACGACCGTGGCGCGTAGCGGCTCGGCATCGAGCTCGAGCAGCTTGCCGGCGTACGCGATCTGCAGCTTCGCGGGGCGCTCGTCGAGCAGCTGCGCCACCAGCGCGCCGATGCGCTCGCCGCAGCGCAGCCAGGCGCTGCCTCCAGCTTCATCGGCCGGGGGCCGCGGCGCATTCACCGCGTAGCGCGCGGGACGACCGTCGAGCACGTCGAGGATCTGCTGCACGACGTCGACCGCGACGTTCACCTGCGCCTCGGCCGTCGAGCCCGCGATGTGCGGTGTGAGCACGGTGCGCGGCGCGCTGCGGATGGGGGAGTCGGCCGGCAACGGCTCGTTCGGGTACACGTCGAGCGCGGCTCCGGCGATCGTGCCTCCTTCGAGCGCGGCGGCGAGAGCGGCAAGATCGACGACCTCGCCGCGCGCGCAGTTCACGATGACCGCGGTCGGCTTCATCTTCGCGAGCGCGTCGGTATTGACGAGGTTGCGGGTCTTCTCGGTGAGCGGTGTGTGCAGCGAGATGACGTCCGCGGTCCGGAGAAGCTCGTCGAGCTCGACCAGCTGCGCGCCCGCGGCGCGCGCGCTCGCTTCAGTGGCGAACGGATCATGCGCGATGACGCGCATCTCGAAGCCGGTCGCCCGGCGCGCGACCTCGGAGCCGACGCGGCCGATGCCGATGAGACCCAGCGTCTTGGCGCGCAGCTCGCGGCCGATGAACTTCGAGCGTGTCCACTCGCCCGCGCGGACGCTGCGGTCCGCATCGGTGATGCGTCGGAGCAGCGTCAGCGCGAGCGCGAGCGTGTGCTCGGCCGCGGACACGATGTTGCCGAGCGGGGCATTGACGACGTAGACGCCGTGCGCGGTCGCCGCGGGGACGTCGATGTTGTCGACGCCCACGCCGGCGCGGCCGACGACCGCCAGGCGCGGCGCCGCGTCGAGGATCTTCGCCGTCACCTTCGTTTCGCTACGGACGATCAGTGCGTCGACGTCTGCCAGGCGCGAGGCGAGATCTGCCTCGGCGAGCCCCGTCGTGACCCGGACGTCACAGCGCTCGCGGAGGAGGACGAGGCCGTCCTCCGCCAGAGGGTCGGCCACGTGTACGACGGGTCGGCGCAGGGGGGTTGCAGGGGGTTCTCCCCCTGCGATTGACTGGTCTAGCGCCCCCACTCGCCTATCGGCGGGTGCCGACCGTGTCCGCGCGCGCGCCGGAGCGTGCACCGGGTCGCGTCGGCTGCGGTGCGCTTTCGGCGTAGGCGCGGAGCGCCGCGGCGATCGCCTGACCGGGCTCGACCGGCTGGTTGAAGTCGCGCAGCGCGAGCTCTAGCGCGCTGAAGAAGTTCAAGATGTCCTGGATCGTCACGAAGCCGAGGTGACCCACGCGGATGAGCTGTCCCTCGAGCTTGCCCTGGCCACCCGCGACGATCGTGTCGTAGTCGTCCCGCAGCACGCGGATCAGATTGCGCGCATCCACGCGCGTCGGCGGACGGAACGCGGTGACCGCGGGCGACGCGTGCGCCTCGTCGGCGAACAGCGTGAGATTGAGTGCCTGCACTCCACGGCGGGTCGCGCGCGCGAGATTCTGGTGGCGTCGGAGGATCGCTTCGAGGCCTTCCTCGGCCATGAGACGGAGCGCTTCCTGCAGCGCGATGTACACGGTCACCGCCGGCGTGGCCGGTGTCGAGCCCTTCTCGAGCGCGGTCTTGTACGTCGCGAGGTCGAAGTACGACTTCGGCAGATCGGACTTCTCGTAGAACTTCCACGCGCGCTCGCTCATCGTGACGATGGACACGCCGGGGGGCGCGCCCCATGCCTTCTGCGAGCCGGTGACGCACACGTCGATGCCCCACTCGTCGATCTCGAGCTCGCACGCGCCCGCGCCCGAGACGCTGTCGACGATCAGCAGCTTCTCGGTCTCGCGTACGACCTGGGCGATCTCCTTCAGCGGATTGAGCACGCCGGTCGACGTCTCGTTGTGCTGGAGGAGGACGGCCTTCGCGCCGTCCTTTCCTTTCTCCTTCGCGAGCTCTTCGCGAACGAGCTCCGGTTCCACCGCGCGACCGAGCGGC
>JANNUM010000168.1:0-2915 GCA_031395235.1 Chloroflexota bacterium | reverse complement strand
CCCTCGGCGCCACCGTGACGGAGATGGCCATGCCGCGCGTGGACCTGCTCGAAGCGCAGCGAGCCATTCTGCTCACCGATGCCGCCGCCTATCACCGCGAGCACCTGCGCGAACGCGCCGCGGACATCGGGGCCGACGTGCTCACGCGCCTACGCACCGGCCAGACCTTCACCGGAATGGATTACGCGCAGGCGCGGCGCGACCGGGACGAGCTGCGGCGTGAGTGGATCGCTCTCCTACGCGAGCACGACATCATCCTGTCGCCGACCACCCTGATCGCGGCACCACCGCGCGACGTCCAGGACGCGGTCGTAGCCGCGGCGCGTCTCACCGCGAACACGGCGCCGTTCAACCTCACCGGTCTTCCGGCTATCTCCATCCCCTGCGGCTTCACGCAGACGGGCCTGCCGATCGGACTCCAGCTCGCTGCGGGGCCGTGGCGCGAGCGATTGCTCCTACGTGTCGCGCGGGCGTACGAAGCTGCGACGCCGTGGCACGATCGGCGGCCACCCGGCTTCTAACGCGAATGGCACTTCTCGTGCATCGGATCTAGACATGCGACAAGCACTACTGCTCGCACTTGCGACCGTCCTTGCGATCGCGTGCGTCGCTCCTGAGACCACGCGGCCGACACCGACAGCCTCGGCGACGGAATATGCCGGCACATTCGGCTACACCGTGCGAGTGCCGGCGGGCTGGCGGCGCTCCGACCTCCAGTCGCGAGCCGCTCCCGATCCGCGCGGCGATCCGGACATCCTCGCCGGCGACACATTCACCGCGCAGTCGCCGTCCGAGGAGGCCGAGGCCATGCGCCGCTCGGATACGGGCATCGGCCCGGCGCTCGAGCAGACCGCGCACGTCTGGCTCTATCGAAACTCGCGCGGACTCCCCGCGATCGCGTACGCCGAGCGCCAGAAGGGCGCCTTTGGCAACCCCGTCGTGTCAGTGGAGCCGACGACCGTGGATGGCCGGTCTGGGGCGCGCACGACGTGGAAGCACACGGCCTCCGACACCCGTACGTTCTACGAGGTGTACGTACCTGACGGCGATCGCATGTGGGTCGTCGGCTTCTATCTCAAGCGGGACCCGACCGCGGTGCGCCCGGGCGCATCTGACGAGGCCGTGCGTTCGATCGTCGAGTCGTTCCGATTCCGCTGATCCCAAGCACCAAGAGGACCGCGAGCAGCGCGACCGCGGTCTCGATGGGCTCACCGGAATCTGTCGAGCCGAAGATCAGGAAGACGCTGAGACCGACGAGCGCCGCGATGATGAGCAGGCACCCGCAACCGGTCACGCGTGACCGAGCCTAGCATCGCTAACCATTAGGACCGGGGAGGTGCGCCGATGACCCGCGACGAGGCCTGGGCCCTGCTCTGCGAGCACACCAAAGGCGACAGCCTTCGAAAGCACGGGCTCGCGGTGGAGGCGGCGATGCGCCACTTCGCCCGCAAGCGGGGCGAGAACGAGGAGACCTGGGCGATCACAGGTCTGCTCCACGACTTCGACTACGAGCGCGATCCGGGTGGCCATCCGCAGAACGGCAAGCCCATCCTCGAGCAGGCCGGTGTGCCTGGGAACATCGTTCATGCGATCCAGTCGCACGGCGATCACACCGGCATCCCGCGCGTGACGCCGATGGAGAAGACGCTCTACGCCGTCGACGAGCTCTGTGGGTTCGTCACCGCGGTCGCGCTCGTGCGGCCATCGAAGGCCGTGCGCGATGTCGACGCCGGCTCGGTACGCAAGAAGATGAAGGACAAAGCCTTCGCGCGCGCCGTGAGCCGCGAGATGATGCTGAAGGGCGCCGAGGATATGGCTATCCCGTTCGAGGAGCTCACGAGCGAAGTGATCGCCGCTCTGAGCGACACCTCCGATCGCCTCGGCCTCACCGGCACCGCGAGCTGATCGGTCCCGCGCCACACGATCGCCGCCGCGGCGGCGCGCGTGGGGACGCCGAGCGTGCGGCATGCGCGCCGGATGTGGGTGCTCACCGAGTGCGGACTGATCCCCTCGTGGCGCGCGATCTCTTTCGTCGTGAGCCCACGCGCGACGAGCCAGAGGATCTCGATCTGCCGGTCGGTGATCGGGAAGCCAGCACGAGAGCGTTCCAGCAGGACGCGGCGCGATAGGGACCAGCCGAGGAAGGCGCCGAATGCGAGCAACGCCGGTCCGCGGACATCCACGGAAGAACGAGCGGCCGCGGCTTGCGCCGCCGGTGTCTAGGTCAGCTCGCCCGCTTCAGCGTGCGGCGCTCATGCCTGCGGGTGACCTCGTGCTCGAAGCGCTCGAGGAAGAGCTGTCCGCCGCACCGTGGGCAGAGAGGTTGCTCGGAGTCGTCCCAGACCGGGGCCTCGCGGCCACTCGTGGCGTACGCGGTCCGGAGCTGCTTGAGCGACGGCCGGCGGGCACGGGTAGGTACGAGGACCTCCCCGAGTCCATGTCCGCAGAAATAGCAGTTCAGCTCAGCACGAACAGCCACGTAAACCTCCACCCGGAACCACCACAAGAACGGTGCCAGGGTGTTCCTTGTTCCCATTACCCAGGAACCGGCGTTCGAGTTCCATTTAATTAGGGCACGGCCCCGGCCGCACGCTCGCTGCGGCTTCGCTGACAGGGGCCCCTACCCCTGAGCCGGGCGGGGCCGACGAACTTACGGCGGGGTGTCCGCGCGCTATCGGCCTAGGCGGACTCGATCTGTAGGGAGACCAGGGATCCCGCGTCGGTCAGGTAGGTCAGCTTACGGATGACGCCGCGGGGAATGATGTGGAAGTCGTTGTGGTGGTAGTCCTTGCCCTCGTTGGTGACGTCGTAGTCGCCCACGATGACGACGTACTCGGTCGTGTCCTTCCAGAGCATCCCGCAGGTGAGCTTGCGCAGACGGTATGGCTCGAAGTCTTCGGGGATCGCAGTTCGTG
>JANNUM010000089.1:0-4991 GCA_031395235.1 Chloroflexota bacterium | reverse complement strand
TCGCTGAGGGGTGGGGCCAGGCTTTCGGCCGGTGAGGGCGCCGACATAGACGCCCGCGAGCACGAGGGCGCCGCCGAGGAGGAACGCCCCGGTCACGCTTTCATTGGCGATGGCGGCGCCGAGCGCGACCGCCACGAACGGGTACAGCACGAACTGATATGACGTCGCCGACGCGGTCCAGCGCCGGACGACGATCACGAACAGCGCGAATACCCCCACCGATCCCACGAGGATCAGAAACACGAGCGCGATCCATGTGCTCGCCAGCGTCGGAAGAGCCCACCGCTCGCCGGCAGCGGCGGATAGCGCAAGCAGGATCAACGTTCCCGTGGCCATGCCGACGGCATTCAGCGCGGCCGGATGACTCTGCGGGAACCACTTGACCGCGATGGTGGTCTCGGCGACGCAGAGCCCCCCTGCGATGAGCGCGACGATCGGCCAGAAGGGGACATCCTCCGCGGCCTGACCACCGAAGACCACCGCGATGCCCAGGAGCGCCAGCAGCGCTCCCATGAGAGCGCGGATCCGAAAGCGCTCCAGTCCGTGGACGATCGCGAGGATGAGAGTCAGGAGGGGGATGAGAGCCAGGATCGTCTGTGCGAGCCCGGCTCCGACCGAGAGCAGTGCCCAGTAAATGAAGGCGTAGCTCACGCCGAAACCAAGGACGCCATAGATAAGGGCGCCGACGAGACCGCGACCCCGCGGCAGCGGCGCGTGCAGCAGGATCATCGTGACGGCAAAGAGCAGCGCAGCCGGAGCGAAACGTACCGCCGCGCCCCAGAACGGCGGGAGCTCCTGATTGGTGAAGCGGATCGCCACCGCGTTGCCGCCGCCGACAACGATGAGGAGCGCGAACGCGGCGAGCGTGACCCGGTCCGGTGGGCGCGGGACCGCTTCAGCCGCCGAGGCGCTCACCGGTGCAAGGTAACGCATGCGTTGCGTAAGATCGGATGCCGATCGGCGCTCGGGGAGGGATCGATGACCACCGCGACACTCGACCAAGCGGGGGCGCAGGCGTTCGCGGGACGGATGCTCAAGGTCTTGAACGACGGCATGCTCGATCGGGCGGGCTCGACGCCGACTCCGAGCGCGAGCTGATGCGTCGTCACGGTATAGAGCCGGCGTGATCGTGGCGCTCGGCGTCGGGTGAATGTGACCCAGCGGCCGCGGGTCACGCAGACCAGGGCGCTCCCAGTGAAGCGACCGTCGAACAGAATCGCTCCACCTCGTCGGTCGTGTTGTAGTAGTGGACCGAGGCGCGCACTACGCCGTCCGTCAGACCGCGCGCGGGGAGATCGAGAGGAGTACAAACGGCGGCCGTGGAAGACACGTTGATCGCTCGCGACGCCAGCGCGTCGGCGATCTCATCCGGATGGGCGCCGGCCACCGTAAAGGACACGATGCCGCAGCGCTCGGCGCCCTTGTCGTGCACGCGCACGCCGACGATCTCGGTGAGGCGAGAGCGGAGCGTCGCGGCGAGCGCGCGCACCGCGGCCGAGATCTCCGCGAGGCCGAGATCGAGCGCGTAGTCGATCGCGGCTCCGAGGCCGAGCTTGGCTGCGTAGTTCGTCTCCCAATTCTCGAAGCGGCGCGCGCCTGCGCGCACGCTGTACGGTCCCGGTGCGGCCCAATGCTCCCAATCGATGGCGTGGATATCCAGGAGCGGGGGCTCGAGCCGACCGGCGAGCTCGCGGCGGACGTAGAGCAGACCGACGCCGCGCGGACCGCGCAGAAATTTCCGTGACGTCGCCGCGAGCATGTCGCAGCTGATGTCGTGTACGTCCACGGGAAGCTGCCCTACGGACTGGCAGGCGTCAAGCAGGAAGGGCACGCCCGCCGCGCGCGCGACGCGGCCGACGGCCGCGACCGGGTTCACCAGCCCATCGGTCATCGGAACATGGGTCAACGCGATGAGGCGCACCGATGGGCCCATCGCACGTTCCAGCGCGTCGATCGAGACCTGGCCCGTCTCGTCGTCCTCAACGACCTCGAGTCGCGCTCCGGTGCGTCGGCAGACCTGCGTCATTGCGACATAGTTACTGCAGTACTCGGACTTGCTGGTGAGGATGCGGTCGCCCTCGCGGAGCGGAATCGAGTAGAACGCCATGTCCCACGCTCGCGTCGCGTTCTCCACGACAGCGATCTCTTCCGGGTCGCAGCCGAGCAGTTGCGCCGCCGACGCGTATACGCGCTGGACTTCCGCGCCGGCCTCCGCGGCCGCACGGTAGCCGCCGCGGCGACGCTCGCGGGTGAGGTGATCGACGACGGCCGCATACACGCGGTCGGGCATGAGCGCCGCGCCAGCGTTATCGAAATGGATGAACGCCTCGCACCCCGCGGTCTCGCGCCTCAGGCGCGCGATGTCCAATGGCACGGGACGGGATTCTGGAGATCGAGCGACGGATCGTCCATGTCTCGGCACGGCCCCTCCCTCTCGCGAGCTGCCCGACTGGTCACCAGCTGGTTCCAGTTGGGGCGAGTGGAGGTCGGTGCGGCAAGGACGCGTGAATGCGGTCCAGAGCCTTGACATGAGCGCGATCGTGACCGCTCACGGTCCGTCGATCCCCAAAGCCAGGAATGGTGGACTCGTTGTTGGACCAAAACAAGGCGGCCTGCTGCCCGCCTTTAGCCTCGCGAGGACGGTCGTGAAAGGCGCTGACGCAGGTCCTCGCGCCGCCATTCGTAGATCGCGTTCACGATGACCCAGCGATCGCCGACCCGCGCGAGATGGAGATAGTCCACGAAAGGTTCCGAGAGCACTTTTGCGGTCGCCACGTCGCGTGCGACATCTAGGATCGCGATCTCGTGATCACGACCCACGCCCTGCTTCGGACCGCTGGCTGCATCAGCGAGCATGTCTTCTGTCGGGACCTCGTGAAGGGTCCCACCCGCGTCCTTTACTCGGCGCTTCGCGAGCTGGGGATGCAGGCAGCGCCGCGCCCGCTCGACATCCCCGTCGAGCCACGACTCGATGTAGTCCGTGCAGGCACGTTGGATAGCTTCCAGGTCGATCGATCTCGCGACGCTCACCGGCCCAAGCGTACGCCTGGGGATTAGTGGGAGCATCGGGTCGACAATCTCGCCGTTGACAGCGATGCGCTCGAGCTCGCCGGTGATCGTCGGACCGCCGCCGTCCTGACCGACCACATGGGCTGTCAGGCCGGCATTGTCGAATACGCCGGGGCAACGAGATCCCGTTCATCCCGGTCGATCCCCGCCTCGCGCGCGACCTCTCGCCACGACGCGACGGCGGCCTCGACCTCGGCGACCACCGCCTCGGCCCGGCGGGTCGAAAGGCGATAGAGCCGGGCCGTCGCCATGATCAGTCCAAGATCCGGAAGCGTGCTGTGCCCGTCGAAGCTGAGCTCGTGCTCGTGTTTGTCGGGAATGGGATTGAGATCGAACGCCGGTGCCAGTCGCCAGCCGTTGCCGTCGTGGAGGAATCCGTGATTGCGCAGGTGGTCGTCGCGATGCCCGGCAAGAGCATTGAAGACGACGCGACGGAAGAGCTGTTCGAGATCCGCGTCGATCGCCGCCTTGGTGGGTGAGCCGTAGCGTTCGATGGCGCCCGCGAGGTCGAGGTAGCTCACACCTTCGGCATGGTCGCGCTGATCCAAGAGCGTCATCGCCGAGGCGAATAACCGTCGCTCAGCGCCACCGCGATCGAAACGCTTGGCCGCGAAGGTGTGGTAGCCATCGCCGAACGCCAGGAGAGCGATCTCGGGCACGGTGATCCCCGCTTGCTGCGCGAGCCGGTTCTGTACGTACTCCCAGGCACCCACGTCGCGCCGGTCGTTCGCGGAAGGGAACTTGGCCATCCAGAGCCCGCCATCGCCATTGTCGAAGCTCGCCTTTGGGCGCGCTCCGCCGAGGGAAGCGCCCGGTGCGATGAGCTGCTCCAGCCAGCGTCCGATCTCCTCGTCGCTCGCACGCGCGCCACGCTCAAGATCGGCCGCGATCGCCTCGAGCGCGAGCAGACTCGTCTTTGGCGGCACCGTCAGAGGCTGGTCGTCGATAAAGGGACCGCCTGTCGTCCGGGCAAACCGCAGGGCGCCCATGCGCGTCGCGTCGTTGACCCCCACCAGAAAGTCCCATTCGTCGAGCGCCCGCGCCTTGCGTCCTTCACGCCTGGCGATGTGCAGCTCGCGTCGCTCAAGCAGTCGACGGCCCCAGTGATCGGGTGCGGCATCGGAGAAGATGCCGTGGAGGCCGCCACCGCTGCGGCGCTGCTCGCCTGAAATGAAGTTGAGGGAAGGCTCCAGGGTGAACGTCCCGCGCGCGTCGAGCCAAGGCGAGGCGTACTCGAAGGAGAGATCCGCACGCTGTCCCGAACCCGCACGTCGCAGCCGACCGGTCGGTCGCGGCCCGCGAACGTCGTTGTCGAGATAAACCACGATCTCGTCCCGAGCGCGCGTGCTCATCGTGTCTTCGCGGTACGCGCGCGCGGGCGCACCGGCAGCTCGAGATCCTGCAGGCGTCGTCCGATCTGATCGTTGGCGGCGAGCAGATCCAGATCCGCCTCAAGGCCAAGCACTCCCAATGCGCGCGTTAGGACGCCCAGGGCGACGTTCGGGTCGCCCTGCTCGAGGCGCACGATCGTCGCGCGTGATACCCCGACGCGGGCCGCGATCTCTCCCTGGGACACCCGCCGTCGCAGGCGGGCCGCACGCACGCGCTCACCCAGCGCAGACAGGCGCTCCTGAGCGCGTGGAAAGACGGGTCGAGATTGGCGTCCCATGTCCCATACTTTACTCACAATCGGGGTAATTGTCATAAGTATGAGACACTATGGCCGCGAGGCACCCCCGGTAGGGCGCCGATCAGCCCTGCGGCGCCTCGAGCACCACGGGCTCGACCCCGACTCCGAGCGCGAGCTCATGCGTGGTCACTGCCTCACCGCGTCATTCGATGCGCACCGCGTCTCCCCGGCGGATCGTTCCGCCGCGCTGGACGGCGCAGTAGACGCCGACGTTCACCTCATGGAACTTCGC
>JANNUM010000054.1:0-4353 GCA_031395235.1 Chloroflexota bacterium | reverse complement strand
GCAGCCGGCCGGCGACGGCGTCGGCGAAGAAGTCCCAGTAGCGGCCATAGTTGCCGATGCCATGGAGGAGCAGGGTCGCGGGCGGATCGCCCGGCCACTCCCACGCACGCAGCGATACCCCGGCGCGGCCGAACGCATGCGCCGTCGGCGTCCGAGTCATCGACTTACTCCGTCCGGCGCGATGCCCGCTCATACACGTGCTTCCGGTGCAGGATCGCGAGGATCAACGCCTCTGCTGAGCTGATCCCCAGGACCACGCGATAGTCGCCGACCCGCAGCTTCCAGTACCCGCGTAGCGAACCTGCGAGTGGGACGCCGTAGCGCTCCGGTGCTGTCGTCAGGCGAGCATCGATCGATCTCGCGATCCGTGAACGGGTCTCGGCGGGAATCGTCTTTAGGTCTTGATCTGCCACCCTCGGGTGATAGCGGAGGGTGTACGGCACTCAGCGTCGACTCGACCTGGGCCTACGGCGCCACACGGCTTCATGGGTCAACGTTTTGGTCCGGTCCAGGGTCCGCTCGCGCTCCGCTGCGACCTCTCCTAGCACGAGGTCCTCGTGCGTCTCGAGCGCGGCGCGCAGGAGGTCGCGCGCCTTCGTTGACAGCGATGCGCCATCACGCCGCGCAAGCCGCCCCAACGCGTCGTACAACGGACGCTCTAGGACGACATTCACGCGTGGGTTCTTCGCCGGCATCGCAGGGTCAGTGTACCACTAGTGACGCACCATTATCGGCGCGGGAGGGACCGATCACCGTGGCAACCTACGGACTCGCGTCAGGCCAAGCGCCGCATTGCTCGCCCCCCGGGATACTGTCTAGCGTGGTAGACACTTCACGCGCCGAGTGGCACAATCGCGAGATTGACCGGCAAAGCCTTGCTTCGGTTATTGCCACCCCAGTGCCGCGAAGTTCGCCAACACGGCTCGCACGTTCGGGTGGAGTGCGGTGACTCGGGGCAAAGTGGCTGCGGAGGCTGAGGTGAGCACATACAAAGTCGTATACGACCGAGACGAGAGCGGGGCCTGGATCGCGAAGGTCCCGAGCGTCCCGGGCTGTCACAGTTATGGCAGAACGATCGAGCAGGCGCGTGAGCGCGTACGCGATGCTCTCGATCTCTGGGTACGCGATGCGAGCACCGCCTATTTGGTCGACGAGGTCCGGTTGCCGTCACGTTTGCGCGCCTCGGTCACACGCGCGCGCGTGGCACGAAAGAAGGCCGAGCAACAGCAGGAGCGCGCGCAGCGAACCGCTGCGCAGGCTGCGACCGAGCTCACACGCGACTTGCATGTCAGCCTGCGTGATGCTGGTGAGGTCCTTGGACTCTCACGGCAGCGAATTCAGCAGCTGACAGCGAGAACGCCCCGCAAGAAGACCGCCGCCAAACGCATTCCGCGCAAAGCGGCAGCGAAGTCGTCGAAGTGATCGCGGATCTGAGCGCGCTCGTCGAGCGGCGCGAGCTCCTCGGCGACTTCGCGTGGCGCCAGCTGCGCTCGCGCTACAAGGGATCGGTCCTCGGGTTCGGCTGGAACTTCCTCATCCCACTGCTCCAGCTCGTCGTCTTCTGGATCCTTTTCGGCGTGCTCCTCGGCACGCGCCCGCGCACCGAGACGGGGGAGCAGTCGTACGCGGTGTTCCTCTTCGTGGGGCTGCTGCCGTGGACGTTCTTCGCGAACTCGCTCCAGTCCGGCGCCGCTGCGATCGTCTCGAACGCGACGATCGTCAAGAAGGTGCGGCTCCCGCTGCAGCTGCTGCCGGCGGCGAGCGTGCTGTCCTCGCTCGCGAATTTCCTGCTCAGCCTCGTCGTCCTCTTCGTCGTGCTCGCCGTCTTCGGGCCGCGCCATCCCGAGGGACTGCTGTGGCTGCCACTGCTCATCGCGGTGCAGATCGTGATGAACCTGGGACTCGCGTACCTCCTCTCGGCGCTCGACGTCTTCTACCGCGACATCGAGCACATCCTCGGCGTCGTGCTGCTGGCCTGGTACTTCCTCACGCCGGTGCTGTTCCCGATCTCGCTCCTCGCCGATCGCCCGCGCGAGCTCTTTCTCCTGCAGCTCAATCCCATGACCGGCGTCGTCGTCGGATACCAGCGCGCTCTGCTCGACGGACTGCCGCCGGACTGGCCGACGATCGGCTACTCCGCGGCGGTCGCGCTGGTGCTCTTCGTCGTGGGCTTCGCGTACTTCCGCGGCGCGAAGGACGACTTCGAAAGCTATCTCTAGTGGCGAAGGCCCGAAGCGCGACGTCGAAGGAGTGGCAGATCGCTTTCTTCCGCTCCGGACAGGAAGTCCCTGGCCGCGCCTGGCTGCAAACAGTGGACAAGGACGTGCGTCGCCAATACCTGATCTGGCTCGCCGCGCTGCGCACCTGGAAGCCCGGTCCTTACGCTCTCCCCACGAGCGTTCCGTGGTGGCGTGCGATGAAGGACGAGATGAAGGGTATCTACGAGATGCGCGACCAGCACGGGAAGACCAACTATCGACTGTTCTGCTTGCTGGACGCCAAGGGGCCCAACCGTGGGCTCAGCGCGCCTGTGGTAGTCGTGCTCGACGGAGCGTCGAAGCCAGAAGAAACAAGGATGAACGAACGGGAGTACCGCAGGGTCCGCGCCTACCGCGACATGTATATGGGCACGGATCCCCGGCCCATCGCGCTGCCGCTCGGGGCTGAGGTGTGGTTCTCGCCCCCGAGCAAGTAGTCGCGCGAGAAAGAGGACCATATCTTTTATGCTATGCTCTACTCATGCCAAAGACTAAGTCCAAGGGCAATTCCCCGATCGATGCTGGTGGCGCCTTCGGAGAGCTTCTTGCGAAGGAGTTCCCGAGCAAGGCCGAGCGTGTCGAGTTCGCCATGGACGTCCAGGCCGAACTCGCCACGATCCAGGCACTGGCCCAGCTCGAGAAGAAGCGGAAAGCGGCCGGCGTTACGAAAGCGACGATCGCGAGACGCCTGCGGACTCCCGCGCCCGTGGTCTCTCGGATGTTGAAGAGCGGCGAGGCGAACCCGACCCTGCGGACCTTCGCAAGGACGTTGTCCGCGATGGGCATGCAGGCAGAGATCCGCTACAGGAAGGTTCGCTCGGGCGCGCCGCCCCTTCGCGTGGTGGGTGGCTGAAGCGCGATCCCTCCGGTCTGCCGACGCTCCGCCGCGCCAACGACGACTTCGAGAGCTACCTCTGATCCGGACCCTGCTGCTCGCGGCGCTCTTCGTCGCGTTGTGCGCGCTCGTCGCGGTCGGCGCGCTCCGCGGGCTCGACCGCGCAGCCCTCGATCTCGTGCAGTCGGTGCGCGCGCCGTGGCTCGACCTCTTCTCGTCCGCCGTCAGCCTGATCGGCCAGGCCGAGGTCACCGCGGGAATCGCGCTGGGCCTCGTGGTCGCCCGCTGGCGCCACAGGCGGGATACCGCCACGGTGCCGCTCCTCCTGGCAGTCGTGACGGCCGTCGAGGTCGCGCTCAAGCTGACTTTGCCGCAGCCGCCGCCCCCGGCGGAGCTCTCGCGCAGCGTCGAGCTCGTGTCGTTCGTCCACGTGCCGTTCGCCGGCGCCTTCCCCAGCGGTCACGTTGCCCGGACCGCCTTCCTTGCCGGCATCGCGGCCGTGCCGCCGTGGCTTGCGGTCGGCGCCGTGGCGCTCATGATGGTCACGCGTGTGTATCTGGCCGACCACTGGCCGAGCGACGTCCTGGGAGGCCTGCTCCTGGGCGTTGTGGTCGCCCACGTGGCTGGAGTCGCAGAGCGCCGGTTCCAGCGTCACTAGGCGCGCTTACCCCCGTTTAGCCCCATGCATGCCGTCTGGAGTGGCTTCTTGAAGCTCTTGCTCGTCGCCGCGTTCGTCGTTGCCGCCGTGTCCGGCGGCGCACAGCCGGCGGCCGCGGCTGAGGTGTACCTCGAGGGTTACATCACGTCCAAGACGACCGGCGCGCCTCTCGCCAACACCTGTGTGACCCTCGGCCCGCCGGTGCTGTGCACCACGGCGACCGACGCGGACGGCTACTACAAGATCGACGGCTTCGTGGCCGGCCCGACGTTCTGGGTCGTCCGCTACAACAAAGAGGGCTACAACCGCTTCGAAGCGCACAACGTCCAGCTCCAGGCGAACACTCGTCTCGACTGGCAGCTCACCCCGGGGACCGCGACGTGCGCGCGGCCGGAGTCGCCCAACACGACGGTGTACCTGCCGAACATCACCAAGACGCTCGGCGGCCCCTCGGGCTGGTATACGCCGTTCATCGTGCAGAACACCAACCGCTTCATCATCACGTCGCTGCAGGTCGACTTCTACAGCTTCTCGAGCGGCGTGCTCGTCGCGCGCCGCGACATCTGCGCGCTGAAGCCGGGCCAGTCGTTCGCCGACGTGCC
>JANNUM010000034.1:0-3750 GCA_031395235.1 Chloroflexota bacterium | reverse complement strand
ATGCTCGGCGGGCTGCTCGCGGGCGTCGACGACTCTCCGGGTGTGGTCATCGACACGCCGGACGGCTGCTTCAAGGCCTATCGCGGCATGGGCTCGATGAGCGCCATGCAGGCGCGCGCGGGGCAGAAGACCGGCGCGTCGCGCGACCGCTACGGCCAGCAGGACATCGGAGAGTTCTCGAAGCTCGTACCCGAGGGCGTGGAGGGACACGTCAAATCCGTCGGCGCGCTCGAGCCCTTCCTGCACCAGCTCGTCGGTGGACTGCGCGCGGGTATGAAATACGTCGGGGCCGCGACGGTCGAGGACCTCCGCTCGAAGGCGATGTTCGTGCGCATCTCGGGCGCGGGCCTGCGGGAGTCGCACCCCCACGACGTGCGGATCACGACGGAGCCGCCGAATTACCGAATAAAGGCGTGACCGCGAAGACGAACGGCGTCCCGACCTTCGCCGTCGAGCGCGATCTCGCAAAGCGCGCCCTCGACAGCGCGCGAACGCGCGGCGCCTCGTACGCCGACGTCCGCTTCGTGCGCCGCGACGAGGAGAACGCGCTCGTGAAGAACGGACGGCTGGAGAGCGCCGACCGCGCGGATTCGTTCGGGTTCGGCGTTCGCACGATCGCCGACGGCGCGTGGGGCTTTGCTGCCTCGCAGGTCGTGACCGCCGACGAAGCGGACCGCGTCGCTGCGCTCGCGGTCGAGATCGCGAAGGCGTCCGCGCTCACCAAGATGCGCGACGCCGCGCTCGCGCCGGTCGAGCCGAAGACCGCGATATACGCGACGCCGGTCGAGGTCGATCCGTTCGCGATGAGCGTCGACGATCGTCTCGGTCTGCTGCTCGCAGCCGAGGCGAAGCTGCGCGAGCGCAAGGGACTCCGCACGACGCGCGCCGCGTACGCGATCTGGCGCGAAGACAAGCTCTTCCTGTCCACGGAGGGTGCGGACATCCAGCAGCGTCTGACCGAGGTCGGCGGCGGCGTCGCTGCGGAGGTCGTCGGCGACGGCGAGCTGCAGATCCGCACCTATCCGGATGGCCTCCGCTATCAGAATTCCGGCGGCTGGGAGGTCCTCACGAAATGGGACCTCGTCGGCAACGCACCACGGGTCGCCGACGAGGCGCTCGCGCTCCTCACGGCGAAGCCGTGCCCGCCGGACATCCGGACGAACGTGATCCTTGCCGGAAACCAGCTGTCGCTGCAGTGCCACGAGAGCTGCGGACATCCGATCGAGCTCGATCGCGCGCTCGGGAGCGAGGCCGCGTTCGCGGGAACGTCGTTCCTCACGACCGACAAGCTCGGCTCGTTCCGCTACGGCTCGGAGCAGGTGAACATCCGCATCGATTCCACTTCGCCCGGCGGCCTCGGCACGTTCGGTTTCGACGACGAGGGCGTGCCGGCGTCGGAGGGCTGGGCCGTGAAGGCGGGACTCTTCGTCGGGTACCTCATGAGCCGCGAGACGGCCGCGGCGCTCGGCACGCGCTCGAACGGGACGATGCGCGCCGACGGTTGGGCACGCGTGCCGATCATCCGCATGACGAACGTGTCGGTCATGCCGGGAAGCGCGGGAACGCTCGACGATCTCATCGCCGATACCGACGATGGGATCCTCATGGATACGAACCGCTCCTGGTCGATCGACGACAAGCGCTTCAACTTCCAGTTCGGCACCGAGATCGGTTGGGAGATCAAGAAGGGCAAGCGCGGCGACATGGTGCGCAATCCGACGTATACCGGGATCACGCCGGAGTTCTGGGGCAGCTGTGACGCGGTGTGCTCCGAGAGCGAGTGGGTGATGTGGGGCACGCCGAACTGCGGCAAGGGTCAGCCGGGCCAGGGCGCGCACACCGGGCACGGCGCGGCGCCGGCTCGCTTCCGTGACGTGAGGGTCGGTGTCATGAAGTGAGCGGGGTCCTCTTCGGCGAGGCCGAGCTGCGCGACGTAGCGCAGCGCGCGCTGAGAGCGGCGAAGGGCGATCACGCCGAGGCGCTGGTGATCGCCCGTACCACGTCGCTGACGCGGTACGCGAACGCGGCGATCCATCAGAACGTCAGCTCGCGTGAGGCCGACGTGACCGTGCGCGTCGTCGTGGGAACACGGCGCGCCAGCGCGACGACGAACCGACTTGACGAAGAGGGTCTGCGCCGCGCAGCGGAAGCCGCCACCGATCTCGCGAGGCGCGCGCCCGAGGATCCGACTTTCGGCGGCCTCCCCACGCCGCGACCCATCCCGGACGCCCCGTCGGCGTACGTCGAGCGCACCGCTGAAGCCGCGCCCATCGACCGTGCGCGCGCAGCGAAGATCGTTTGCGACGCGGCGCGTGCCGCCAAGCTCGTGTGCGCCGGCTTTGTGTCAACGAACGTCCAAGAGATCGCCGTCGCCAGCACCACGGGTACGTGGGCATACGGACCGCAGACCCACTCGGAGGTGCAGGTGGGCGCCATCGGCGACGACGGCTCCGCGTTCGCGCAGCGCGTGGCGATGGATTTTCGCGAACTCGACGTGCAGGGCGCCGCGCGTGAGGCGGTCGACAAGGCCGTCCGCGCGCAGCGTCCGCGGGATGTCGACCCCGGGACCTACGAGGTCGTCCTCGAGCCCTATTGCGTCCGAGACATGGTGGGTTTCCTAAGCGGTCATTTCACCGGTCTCGCCGTCGAGGAGGGTCGCTCCTTCGTCGGCGGGAAGCTCGGACAGCAGGTCACCGGACCGATCACGATTGTCGACGACCCATTCGATCCGCTCGCGTTCCCGCGAGCGTTCGACTTCGAGGGTCAGCCGAGCGAGCGCGTCACGCTGCTCGAGAACGGCATCGCGCGAGGGATCCTGTACGACTCGCAGACCGCGCACCGTGCCGGTGTCCGCAGCACCGGTCACGCGCTGCCCGCGAACCCGTTTGCTCCGGCTGCGCCGATGCACGCACGTCTCGAGGCGGGCGACGCATCACACGAGCAGCTCGTCGCGGGCGTGAAGAAGGGCTTGCTAGTGACGCGCTTCCACTACACGCGTTGGGTGCACCAGCTACGCACGATCGTCACCGGTATGACGCGCGACGGGACGTTCGCGATCGAGAACGGCGAGATCGCGTATCCGATCAAGAACCTGCGATTCACGCAGTCGTATCACGAGGCGTGGAGCGGTGTGCGTGCGATCGGCAAGGATCTGCGCCTGCTCGTGCCCGCCGAGCAGTTTGGCCTGACCGCATCGTGTCAACGCGTGCCCGCGCTGCGTCTTGCGGCCTTCACCTTCACAGGAGCTACGCGCTACTAGCTACCGCGGCAGCCGCGCGTCTTGACATATTGATGATAGGCCGTGATGCTTCGGTGTGTGAGGACCACGATTCGTCTAGATGACCGCCTCCTGCGCGACCTGAAGAAGCACGCAGCTGCTCGCGGGCGCACGCTCACCGCGGTGATCGAAGACGCGGTGCGCCAGTTCCTCACACGCACGGCTGCCGGCGATGGTCGCCCGAAACCTCCGCCGTTCCGCGTGACCACTTTCAAGGGCCGGCTCCGGCCGGGCGTCGATCTTGACGACAGCGCCGCCCTTATCGATCTCATGGAGGGAACTGCTGCTCCTCGTCGACGTTAACGTCCTCGTGTACGCACATGCCGAGGACGCTCCGCGGCACGCCGAGCACAGGGACTGGCTGCGTCGCATGGTGGAGTCCGAGTCCGCATACGGCATGTCCGATCTCGTCTTAAGTGGTTTCCTGCGCGTCGTCACCAACCCACGGGCGTTCGACGCGCCGATGCCGATCG
>JANNUM010000020.1:0-14268 GCA_031395235.1 Chloroflexota bacterium | reverse complement strand
CGAAGGTGCACTTCGTGAGGCACTTCTCACCCTTGAGGAAGAGCTTCATGCCCTCGCGGCGGCAGAGACGGCAGACCGGACCCGTGTAGCGCGCCATTAGACCCTCCGCCGCTTTGGCGGGCGGCAACCGTTGTGCGGGATCGGCGTGACGTCGGTGATCGCGGTGACTTCGAGGCCCGTGGCCTCGAGAGCGCGGATGGCGGCCTCGCGTCCGGCGCCGGGTCCGCGCACGAACACCTCGACGGTCTTCATGCCGGTGTCGATCGCCTTACGCGCCGCGTTCTCGGCAGCGACCTGTGCCGCGTAGGGCGTGCTCTTGCGCGAGCCCTTCCAGCCGGACGCGCCCGCCGACGACCACGCGATGACATTCCCGACGGGATCGCTGATCGAGATGATCGTGTTGTTGAACGAGGCCTTGATGTGCGCAGCGCCACGCGGCACGACGCGTCGTTCGCGCTTCTTGCGAGGAGCGGCCTTCTCCGCGCCGGCTGCCTCCGCCTCGGGCGCGCCGTCCTTCTTGTCCTTCGCGGGTGCCTTGTCCTTGGCCGGAGCGTCCCGCCGGTCTCCCCTGTCCTTCGTGGCGACGTCCTTGCTGTCTTTCGCCATTACGTCTTCGACACCGACTTCTTCTTTCCGGCCACTGTCTTACGTGGACCCTTTCGCGTACGCGCGTTCGTGCGCGTGCGCTGGCCGCGTACCGGCAGGCCCCTACGGTGCCGAAGCCCGCGATAGCTGCCGATCTCCTGGAGGCGCTTGATGTTCATCGCGACCTCGCGCCGGAGATCACCCTCGACCGTGAAGCCGCGGTCGATGATCTCGCGGATCTTCGCGACCTGAGGCTCGGTGAGATCGCGCACCCGGATACTGCCGTCGACGCGTGCCTGCTCGAGCACGTCGCGCGCCGTCGTCGGACCGATGCCGAAGATGTAGCGCAGCGACACGTCGACGCGCTTCTCGCGCGGGATGTCAACGCCGGCGATACGTGCCATTAGCTCCCTATCCCTGCCTCTGCTTGTGTTTCGGCTCCGAACAGATCACGAGGATCTGACGGTCGCGCCGGATGATCTTGCACTTGTCGCAACGCTTCTTGACGGACGCTCGGACCTTCACTACGGACCCTCTTCTCGCCACAGACTCGCGTGATTCACATTTTTTGACTTCAAACGCTAGTACCGGACCCTTCGCGTGATGCGACCTCGCTTGAGGTCATAAGGCGACAGCTCCACGAGGACCTTGTCCCCCGGTACGACACGAATGAAATTCATCCGCATCTTTCCCGAGATGTGTGCCAGGACCGAGTGCCCGTTCTGGAGCTCGACCTTGAACATCGCGTTGGGGAGGGCTTCGGAGACGGTGCCCTCCACCTCGATCACGTCCTTGGACGGCTTGTTACTTGCCGGCTTGTTACTTGCCATGGGCTCCAGACACAGGGGTCTCCGCGGCGTGTGCCCACGGGAACCAAAATTGTACCGAAACCGCCCAAGCGGAGCAACGGGGGTTCATGCGGCGGCCGCCGCCTGGCCCTCGGGAGCCGTGAGGACGACCGGCCCTGCCACGGTGCACCACAAAGTGTGCTCGAAATGGGCCGACAGACTGCCGTCGGCGGTTACGACGGTCCACTGGTCGGCCAGGGTCTTGGTCTCCGGCCGGCCGACGTTGACCATCGGTTCGATAGCGATGCAGAGGCCTTCCCTGATCTGCAGACCCCGCTCGGGCGCGCCGTAGTTCGGGACCTGCGGCTCCTCATGCATCGCCCGGCCGATCCCGTGACCGACGTAGTTACGGACGACGCTGAACCCTTGGCCCTCGACGAAATGCTGGACCGCGGCGCCGATGTCTCCGAGGCGCTTGCCGACGATCGCCGCCGCGATGGCCCGCCGGAGCCCCTCCTCGGTGACCGCGATGAGCTGCGCCGCCTGCGCCGACACCTGACCGACAGGGACCGTCACCGCGGCGTCGGCATGCCAGCCCTCCACGATCGCGCCGGCGTCGATGCTGAGGATCTCCCCCTCCTTGAGATGACGCTTGCCGGGGATGCCGTGCACGACCTGCTCGTTCACGCTGGTGCAGATCACGCCCGGGAACGGCGGAAAGACGGGCACGCCGTAACCCTTGAAGTTCGAGGACGCGCCGTGGCGCCGGAGGACCTCGGCCGCGATCCGGTCGAGCTCGCCCGTGGTCACGCCGGGTCGCACGGCCGCGCGGCACGCAGCGAGCATCTCCGCCACGATGCGACCCGCCTCGCGCATCTTCGCGGTCTCCTGCGGCGTCTTCAGCGTGACCACCTAAGCTCTCGCCTTCGGCTCGAGCATCGCAGTGAGACGCGCGCCGATCTCGTCCATCGTGCCGACGCCCGACACGCCTCTCAGAAGGCCCCGCTTCTCGTAGTACCGGGCCACCGGCTTCGTCTCGTTGTCGTAGACCTCGAGCCGCTTCTTGACGACCTCGGGCGACTCGTCGGAGCGGGCGGTCGCGCTGACCGGACCACCGCAGCGGTCACAAACGCCGGGCGCCTTCGGCGGATGCACTGCAAGCGAGTACACCGTCTGACACCGAGAGCACGTCGCGCGCGCGCCCAATCGCACGAGGAGCTCGTCGCGCGGAACGTCCAGAAGCAGCACCGCCGCGAGCGACCGTCCGCATTCCTCCAGTAGCTGGTCGAGCGCCTCCGCCTGCGCGACCGTGCGCGGGAAGCCGTCGAACACGATGCGTGTCTCGCTCGGGATGTCCGCGAGGCGCTCTCGCACCATCTTGACCGTCACGTCGTCAGGCACGTATTGGCCCTTCGACATGTAGGACTGGGCGAGCTTGCCGAGCCTTGTGCCCTGCGAGAGATGCGCGCGGAAGAGGTCGCCTGTCGCGAGCTGGACGTACCCGAGCTCGTCGACCATGCGTCGCGCCTGCGTGCCCTTCCCCGAACCGGGCGGCCCCATCACGATGAGATCGCCCTCCGGCACTAGCGGATGAACCCCTCATAGCTGCGCTGCAGCAGCTGCGCCTCGAGCTGCTTCATCGTCTCGACGACGACGCCGACGACGATGAGGATGCTCGTGCCGCCCAGGCGAAGGGTCTGCACGCCGGTGATGTCACCGATCAGCGTCGGCATCACCGCGACGATGCCGAGGAACAGCGCGCCGGCGATCGTGATGCGTGTAACGACACGGCCGAGGAACTCCGCGGTCGGCCGGCCGGGCCGGATCCCCGGGATGAATCCGCCATACCGCTTGATGTTGTCCGCGACATCGTTCGGCACGAAGGTGAAGGCGGTGTAGAAGAAGGTGAACGCAACGACGAGCAGGAAGTAAAGGCTGTTGTAGAACACCGGGTTGGCGAACGCGGCGACGATGCCATTCGACAGATTCGCGACCCAGTCGGTCTCGCTCGTCGTGAAGTATTGCGCCACCTGGCTCGGCAGCAGCAGGATCGAGATCGCGAAGATGATCGGGATGACGCCGGCGCTGTTCACCCGCAGCGGGATGTGCGTGCTGCCGCCGGAGTACATCCGTGTCCCGCGCACCCGTTTCGCATACTGCACCGGGATCCGGCGCTGGCCCTCCTGGATGAAGATGATCGCGGCGATCACAAGGACCCCGATGAGCACGATCGACGCGAGCGCGAAGAAGTTCTGCTGGACGTCGATCGTCTGCTGGATGGTCTGCGGCATCCGGCCGACGATCCCGGCGAAGATGATGAAGCTGATCCCGTTGCCGATACCGCGCTCGCTGATCAGCTCGCCGAGCCACATGAGGATCAGCGTCCCCGAGGTCAGCGACGCGAGGATCGCGAGCGTGAGACCGAGGTCGTCAGGGCCGAAGGCCGACAGCACACCTGAACGCTGCATGAAGACCGCGACGCCGATGCCCTGCAGCAGCGCGAGCGGGACGGTGAGGATGCGCGTGTACTGGTTGATCTTGTTGCGCCCGTACTCGCCCTCTTTCGAGAGGCGCTCGAGCGCGGGGATCGTCTGATTGAGGAGGGTCATGATGATCGAGGCGTTGATGTAGGGGTTCACGCCGAGCGCGACCACCGAGAGCTTGGCGAGACCGCCGCCCGAGAAGAGGTCGAGCAGGTTCAGCAGCTGGCTCGAGTTGATGACCTGTTGCAGCTGTACCTGGTCCACGCCTGGCAGCGGCACGTGCGCGAGGAAGCGGAACACCACGAGCATTCCGAGGGTAAAGAGGATCTTGTTCCGCAGATCGGGGGTCCGGAACGCCTCGAGCAGCGCGACGAAC
The DNA here is from genome assembly GCA_031395235.1 of Chloroflexota bacterium. Lineage (GTDB taxonomy): Bacteria > Chloroflexota > Limnocylindria > P2-11E > P2-11E > CF-39. The sequence goes on along the minus strand of JANNUM010000020.1, from coordinate 10,036 downwards.
ATGCCCATCGGGCTAGGCGCCGCCGATGATCACGATCGATCCGCCCGCGGATTCGATCTTCAGCCGCGCCGCCGCGGACACGGCGTGCGCGTGCACCTCGAAACTGCCTTTGATGTCGCCGTCCGCGAGCACTTTCACGCGCGCGTCAGGTCGTACCAAGCCCTTCGCCGCGAGCGTTTCCGGCGTGACCTTGCCGTCGACCGCGTAGTCGTCGAGGCGACCCACGTTCACGCCGACGTACGAGGTGCGGAAACGCGTGTTCTTAAAGCCGCGCATCTTCGGGATGCGCATGTGGATCGGCGTCTGGCCACCTTCGAACCAGCCCGGGATCCCCGGACCGCTTCGAGCCAGCTGACCCTTCGTCCCTTTGCCCGCGGTCTTGCCCTGGCCGGAGGAGATCCCGCGGCCCACGCGGCGCCGGGCCTTTCGCGCGCCGTTCGGGGCGCGCAGCTCGTGCTGTCTCATGTCATTTCCAATCCGTGCCCGACTTCTCCGGAGACGCGTCCTGCTGGCTTGCCCGACTTCTCCGGAGACGCGTCCTGTTGGCTTTGGCTTACTTCGACGAGGTGTGCCACGCGCCGCAGCATCCCACGCACCGCCCTCGAATCCGTCTGCTCGACGGACTGCCCGGTACGTCGCAGGCCAAGCGCCTCGAGCGTGCGGCGTGCGGCTATCTTCTCGCCGATCGAGCTGCGGTGCTGCCGGATCACGAGACGCGTCACGGCACCACCGGCTCTGGCGCCGGCTCGGTCCGGCCGCGACCGATGTCAACGCCGCGCATCTCCCTGATCCTCTGCGAAGAGCGCAGGCCGGAGAGGGCCTTCATCGCCGCCATGACGACATTGACCGGGTTGGTGCTGCCGAGCGACTTCGACAAGATGTCGCTGATGCCCGCCGACTCGACGACGGCGCGCACCGAACCGCCGGCGATGACGCCCGTGCCCTTCGAAGCCGGGCGCAAGAGCACCTTCGCCGCACCGAAGTCCGCGGTGATGGGGTGCGGGATCGTGCGATCGACGAGGGGCACCAGGATGAGGTGCTTCTTCGCGTCCTCGATGCCCTTCTTGATCGCCTCGGGGACCTCGTCGGACTTCCCAAGGCCGGCTCCGACATGTCCGCGGCCGTCGCCCACAACGACCACGGCCGAGAAGCTGAAGCGCCGGCCACCCTTGACGACCTTGGACACGCGGTTGATCTGCACCACGCGCTCGGTGAGCTCCAAACGAGTTGGATCGATCCTTGGCATCAGAGCTTGACCCCCGCGGCGCGGACACCGTCGGCCAGCGCTTTCACTCGACCGTGATACCGGTAGCCACTGCGATCGAACACGACCTCGGTGAAGCCCTTCTGCTTCGCACGATCGCCGAGCAGCGTGCCCACGGTCTTCGCGCTGTCGGTCCTGCCTTTCGCGTCCTTCGCCTCGTGCGAAGATGCCGCGGCGAGAGTGCGCCCGGCGTCGTCGTCCACGAGCTGCGCGTAGATGTGCGTGAGCGAGCGGAAGACGGCGAGGCGCGGACGCGCCGCGCTGCCGCGGACCTTCTCGCGCACCCGCGCGTGACGCCGCTCGCGAGACTGTCGCCGTGTCTCTACCGCCATGCGTCCTCCCTAGGCCTTCGCGCCGACCTTGCCGGCCTTGCCTGCCTTCTTCTTGATGCGCTCTTCCGCGTACTTGATGCCCTTTGCCTTGTACGGGTCGGGTACCCGCAGCGCACGGATACGCGCCGCGATCTCGCCTACCATCTGCTTGTCGGTCCCCAGGACCTTGAGCTTCTGCGGCGTCTCGAGCGCGAACGTCACCCCGGCGGGCGGATCGATCTCGACCGGGTGCGAAAAGCCGAGCGCAAGCTGCAGCTTCTTGCCGGCGAGCACCGCGCGGTAGCCCGTGCCGCTGATCTCGAGATCACGAGCGTACCCCGTGGTGACGCCGGTGACCATGTTCTGAAGGAGCGCGCGTGTGAGGCCGTGCAGCGCGCGGCTCGCCTTTTCATCGTCCTTGCGCTTCACGACGAGCGTGGAGTCCTCTCTCGTCACGCTCACGTCGGGGTGGAAGGTGCGCGCGAGCTCGCCCTTCGGGCCCTTCACGCGGACCGTGTGGCCGTCGATCTTCACGTCGACACCCTGCGGGACCACCACCGGGAGACGACCAATACGGCTCACCAGATGTAGGCGAGGACTTCCCCGCCCAACCCCTTCTTCTCGGCCTGGCGCCCGGTCATGACCCCGGACGAGGTCGAAACGATCGCGATCCCGAGACCACCGAGCACGCGCGGCATCTCGGTCTTACGCGCGTACACGCGCAGGCCAGGGCGGCTGATGCGCCGGAGCCCGGAGACCGCCGGAACCTTGCCGCCGATGTACTTCATCTTCAGCACGATCTCGCGCGCCGTCGGTTGGTCGAACGAGCTGATGAAGCCTTCGGCTTTCAGGATCTTCGCGACCTCGAGCTTCGTTCGGCTCGCAGGAATGGTCACCGTCTCGTGACGCGCGCCCGCGGCGTTCCGCACGCGCGTGAGCATGTCGGCCAGCGGATCGCTCGGCGCGCCGCCGACACGCGGCTTCTTGGGCTTTTGCGCGACCGGGCGCTTCACCGCGGGCCGCGGGGTGAGGCTGCCCTCGGCGCCCTGCGCCTCGACGGTCGTTTCCACGGGTGGCGTCGTTTCGTTCGTCATTTCCTTCTCACCAGCTCGACTTCGTCACGCCGGGCAGCTCGCCCATGAGCGCGCGCTCTCGGAAGCAGATTCGGCACAACCCGAATTTGCGCATGTAGCCACGCGGACGCCCACAGACGTGGCAACGGTGATAGGCCTGCACCTTGTGCTTCGGCGGCCGCTGGGACTTGAGGATCAGACTCTTCTTGGCCATGAGCGGGGCTACGCCCCTTCCACCCCCTTCGTGGAGGACTTGAACGGCATGCCGAGGCCACGCAGGAGAGCGCGGGCCTCCTCATCCGTCTTTGCCGTGGTCACGATCGTGATCTCCATACCGCGCAGTCGGTCGATCTTGTCGTAATCGATCTCCGGGAAGACGAGCTGCTCCTTCAGGCCGAGCGAGAAATTGCCGCGCCCGTCGAAGCTGCGGTCCGGGATGCCCTGGAAGTCACGGATGCGCGGGAGCGCGACCGTGACGAGCTTCTCGTAGAAGTGCCACATGCGCTCGCCGCGCAGCGTGACCTTGAGGCCGATCGGCATGCCGATACGCAGCTTGAAGTTCGAGATCGCGCGGCGGGACTTCGTCACCACCGGACGCTGGCCGGTGATCTGCGCGAGGTCCGACGCCGCGGCGTCCATGGCCTTCGCGTTCCCGATCGCCTCGCCCATGCCGATGTTGAGCACGATCTTGTCGAGCCGCGGGATCTGCATCACGTTCTTGAAGCCGAACTGCTTGCGCAGCTCGTCCCGCAACGCCGAGTCGTAGCGCTGTTTCAGCGCGCTGGCCACTGCCACTATTCCTTCTCCTCGACCACGATCGATTCGCCGCACCGCTTGCAGATGCGCTCCTTGGCGTCCTCTTCGATGCGGTGCGCGACCCGCGTGGCCTCGCCGCAGCGCGGACAGATGACCATGACCTTGCCGAGCGCGAGCGCCATCGGCTGTTCGATGATCCCGCCTTTCTGGTTCTTCGACGGATTGGGCTTGGTGTGCCGCTTGCCGATGTTCACACCGGCGACGATCACCTTGCGCGACGCGCCGTCGACCTCCTGCACCTTGCCACGCTTGCCGCGATCGCGGCCGGCGATGACGACCACTTCGTCGCCCTTGCGGATCCGCAGATTGCTTGGCATTAGAGGACCTCCGGCGCGAGCGAAACGATCTTCATGAAGTTGCGCTCCCGGAGCTCGCGCGCGACCGGGCCGAAGATGCGCGTGCCGCGAGGCTGGTTCAACGGGGTGAGCAGGACTGCCGCGTTGTCGTCGAAGCGGATGTAGGAGCCGTCATTACGGCGGTACTCCTTCGTTTGTCGGACGACCACCGCGCGCACGACCTCGCCCTTCTTCACGCCCGAGTTCGGGATCGCGTTCTTCACGGCCGCGATGAACACGTCACCGATCTCGGCAGTCGTCCCGGTGGACGAGCCAAGCACGCGGATCACCGAGAGCTCTCTCGCTCCGGTGTTGTCGGCGACGCGCACGCGGGTGTATGGACGGATCAAGCCTCGGTCTCCTCCGCTTCTTCGTCGGCCTTGTTGGCCGGCTGCGACAGGAACTCCGCCGCGCCCTCGGACTCCTCGAGCGCCTTCTCGATGTCGGCGACGCGCGGCGCCGCTGCGCCCGCCTCACCGAGCCGCGAGATGACCTCGACGACCCGCCAGCGCTTCGTGGCGCTATACGGCCGGCTCTCCTGGATGCGCACGAGGTCACCCTCACGAACGTCGCCCGCGTCATCGTGCGCCGCAAAGCGCTTGCGCACGCGAACGACCTTCTTGTACAGCGGGTGCTCCCTTTGGCGCTCGACCGTGACGATGACCGTACGGGCCTGCTTGGCCGAAACGACCACGCCCACCTTCGTCTTGCGGTGGAAGCGACGCCAGCCGGTCACCGACTGCGTCGCCGTCGCGCCGTGCGACACCGTGGCCGCGGCGCGCTTGCGTGTGACGGTCTTACGCACCGCGGGACGCGCGGCGGTCGTCGTGGCGGCGGCGCGCGGCGCTGCGGCCGTCGTCTTCTTCGCGGCCGTGGTCCTCTTCGCCGCCGTCGTCTTCGTTGCGGTCGACTTCGCGGCCGCTACCTTCTTCGCGGTCTTCTCAGCCATTCGTAGCTCTTTCTCGCTCCTGCATCACGGTCAGCGCGCGGGCGATGCGCCGACGGGCGGCGGGCAGCCCGCGGTAGTTCTTGAGCTGGCGCGTCGCCAGCTTGAAGCGGAAGTCGAAGAGCTCCTCTTTCGCGCTCGTCAGCTCGTCAGCGAGCTCGGTGTCAGACAGCCTCCGCATGTCCTTCAGTTGCACTGCCGCCCCCTTCCTGGCCCTCTCGTGACACGAACTTCGTCTTGATCGGAAGCTTGTAGGACGCGAGGCGCAGCGCTTCCTTCGCCAGCTGCTCACTCACGCCCGCGACCTCGAACAGGATCCGTCCCGGGCGGATCACGGCGACCCAGTGGTCCGGGGCGCCCTTGCCCGATCCCATTCGTACCTCGGCGGGTTTCTTCGTCACGGGCTTGTCGGGAAACGGTCGGAACCACACTTTTCCACCGCGCTTGAAGTGGTGGACGATCGCGCGCCGCGCGGCCTCGATCTGGCGCGCCGTCATCCAGCACGGCTCCTGCGCCTGCAACGCGAAATCGCCGAACGCGATCGTCGCGCCGGCCTGCGCGTGCCCCTTCATGCGGCCGCGCTGGAACTTGCGGTGCTTCATTCGCTTCGGCTGCAACATGACTAGGCTCCCACCACCGGAGGCGTGCTCGGCACGGCCACCGGCGCCGGGACCGGAGGCGGCGCGAGCGGCGCGAGTGGCGCGGGTGGCGCGAGCGGCGCGAGCGGTCGCGGAGCATTTCCACCCGGCGCGTTCTGCGCGACCTGCCGGGGCGCCGGCTCGATGTCGCCTTTGTAGACCCAGGCCTTGACGCCGATCGTGCCGTACGTCGTCTTTGCGATCGCGCGGCCGAACTCGATGTCCGCGCGCAGCGTGTGCAGCGGGACGCGGCCTTCGCGCTCCCACTCGCGGCGGCTCATCTCCGCGCCGCCGAGGCGGCCGGCAACGGCGACACGCACGCCCTTCGCGCCCGACTTCATCGAACGAAGCACGGTCTGCTTGAGGACCTTGCGGAAGGACACGCGACGCTCGAGCTGCTGCGCGACGTTCTCCGCGATGAGCACCGCATCGAGCTCCGGGTAACGGATCTCGAAGATGTTCACCTTCACGGCCTTCCCCGTTGTCTTGCCAAGCACCTGGCGCAGCTCCTCGACCTTGGCTCCACCCTTCCCGATGACGACACCGGGTTTCGCGGTGTGGATCGTCACGGTGACCTGGTTCGTGGAGCGCTCGATGTCGATCCGCGCGATCGCGGCGTCGCGCAGGCGCGCGCGGATCGCGGAGCGGATCGAAACGTCCTCCTTCAGGAGGATCGGGTAGTTCTTCGATCCCGCGTACCACTTCGCGTTCCAGGTCTTCACGAATCCCAGACGGAATCCGATCGGATGAACCTTCTGTCCCATCAGGCCTTCCTCTCGTCGACGATCACGGTGATGTGGCACGTGCGGCGCAGCTTCGTATCGCGCCGTCCGCGGCCGCGCATCCAGATGCGCTTCATGCGCGGACCCTCGTCGGCGATGGCCCGCTTCACGTACAGGTTCTCGAGGGTCATGCTGTAGTTGTTCTCCGCGTTCGCGACGGCCGAACGCACGACGCGGCCGATCGGCAGTGCGGCGGCCTTGGGCAGGTTCTCCAGCATCGCGATCGCCTCCTCGGCCGACTTTCCAGTGATGAGGTCGGTCACGAGCCTCGCCTTCCGCGGCGAGAAGCGCTGGAACTTCGCTGACGCGCGCACTTCCATCGTCATGCCCCCGGCTTCACCGTGGCTGCGGTCTCCGCGGCCGCGCCGCGACCGTGTGCCCGGAAGGTCCGCGTCGGCGCGAACTCGCCGAGACGGTGCCCGACCATGTTCTCGGTGATGAAGACCGGGACATGACGCCGACCGTCGTGCACGGCGATCGTGTGACCGACCATCGTTGGCAGCACGAGCGACGCGCGCGACCAGGTCTTGACGACCTTCTTTTCATTGCGCGCGTTGAGCTGCTCGATCTTCTTCTTGAGCGAGTCGTGCACGAAGGGGCCCTTGCGGATGGAACGGGTCACTTGCTCTTCCTCTTCTTCGGACGCTCGGTCACGAAGCGATCCGTCTTCGGGTTGCGGCGCGTCTTGAGGCCCATCGCGGGTTTGCCCCACGGCGTCTGCGCCATCCCGCCCACCGGCGACTTCGCCTCGCCGCCACCGTGCGGGTGATCGCGGGGTGACATGACGACGCCGCGGACCGTCGGTCGCCAGCCCATGCGGCGCTTGTGCCCGGCGCCGCCGACCTTTTGGTTCTCGTGCTCGACGTTGCCGAGCTGTCCGACCGTCGCCCGGCAGCGCACCTGGACGACGCGGATGCCACCCGACGGAAGGCGGATCTGCGCGTACTCGCCTTCCTTCGCGACAAGCTGCGCCATGCCCCCCGCCGCGCGCACGAGCTGCGCGCCGCGACCGGGCTGGAGCTCCACGCCGTGGATCGTCGTGCCCGTCGGGATGTTCTCCAGCGGCAGGCAGTTCCCCACGCGGGCCTCGGCCTCGGGGCCGGAGAGCACGGTGTCGCCGACCTTGAGCTCGTTCGGCGCAAGGATGTAGCGCTTCTCACCGTCGCGGTACACCAGGAGCGCGAGGCGCGCGGAGCGGTTCGGGTCGTATTCGATCGCGAGCACGCGCGCCGGGATCCCGTCCTTGGTGCGCTTGAAATCCACGATCCGGTAGCGCCGCTTCTCGCCGCCGCCGCGGTGACGCGTGGTCACGCGGCCCTGGTTGTTGCGGCCGGCCTGCCGCAGCTTGCGCTCGGTCAGGCTCTTCTCCGGCTTGTCTTTCGTGATCTCCGCGTACGACGCCGACTGCCGGAAGCGGCGGACCGGCGTGAACGCTTTGTATTGCTTCAGCGGCATCGGCTTAGACCCCTTCCACGAAGTAGCGCTCGATCTTCTGACCCTCGGCGATGGTCACGATCGCCTTCTTCCAGTCCGGACGCCGGCCGATCCTGCGGCCCAGGCGCCGCTCCTTGCCACGGACGGTCATGGTGTTCACGTCGACCACGTCCACCTTGAACGCCTCCGCCACGGCGGCTGCGATCTCCTGCTTGGTCGCGTCCTTCACGACCTCGAAGGTGTAGCGGCCGAAGTTCGTCTCGGTCATCGAGCGCTCGGTGATGACGGGGCGCAGCAACACCAGGGTCCCTCTCATACCCGGGCCTCCGCGCGCTCGCCGGCGCGCACTGCGAGCGCCTCGAGCGCCGGGCGCGTGACGAGGAGCGTGTCCGACTCCATCACGTCCGAGAGGCGGAGCGTTCCGGGCGTGCGCAGCTCGACGTCGGGCAGGTTCGCCACCGCGCGGCCGATGCGCTCGTCGAGCTCCGGCGCGACGACCATCGTCCGGCCGGTGTCGCCGATGCGGCCGAGCCAGGCGACGACCTCGCGCGTGCGCGGGCGCTCGCCGTCGAAACGAAGCTCCTCGAGCACGAAGATGCGTCCCGCCGCGGCGCGCTCGCTCACCGCCTCGCCGAACGCGGCGCGGCGCATCTTCTCGGGCATGCGCTGCGCGTACCGCCGTCCGTTCGGGCCGAATACGACACCACCGTGCCGCCACAGCGGCGAGCGGATGCTGCCCGCGCGCGCGCGGCCGGTGCCCTTCTGGCTCCACGGCTTCTTGCCGCCGCCCGCCACGCGCGCGCGGTTCTTCGTCGCGGCTGTCGCCTGTCGTGCGTTGGCGCGCTCGGCGATGAATGCCTGGAACAGCGTCGCCGCGCGCGACGCGCCCCTCCGGAACGCGGCAGGCAGCGCGATCGATCCGGAAGACGAGCCGTCGGCCGCGATGAGCGGCGCCTCGCCCACGGGCGCGGTCGGGAGCGGACGCGCCGCGGCCTTCTCGCGCTTTGGCTGCTGCTCGCGGTCCGCGGCGCGCGGACGCGCGGGCTCGGCGCGGCGCGCGACGCGCGTTACCGGCCGCGCGACGACACGCTTGGCCGGCGACGCGGCCTTGCGCGCGGTCTTCGGCTCGACGGCTTTCGTAACCGTGGCTTTCGCTGTCGTCGCCTTCGCGGCCGTCGTCTTCTTGGCCGCCGGCTTCGCCGCTGGCGCTAGTGCGCCCGACTTTGCAGCGCGAGCGCCCTTTTTGTCTGTGTCTTCGGTCTTCGCCATCAGGCCTTCTTCACCATCACGACCCCGTTGCGCGGGCCGGGGACGGCGCCCGAGAGGATGAGCAGCGAACGCTCGCCATCGGCGCGCAGCACCTCGAGGTTCTTCACGGTCACGCGGTCGACGCCCTGATGCGACGCCATGCGCAGTCCTTTGAGCACGCGACCAGGCGTCGTGCCGGCGCCCACGGACCCTTGGCGACGCAGATGATCGGAGCCGTGCGACTTGGGTCCACGCGTGAAGTGGTGCAGGTGCACCGGACCCTGGAAGCCCTTGCCTTTGGAGATACCGGTCACGTGCACCTTGTCGCCGACCGCGAAGCTCTCGACACCGATGCGCTGCCCAGCGGCGAAGCCGGTCACGTCGTCGACACGGACCTCTCGGAGGTGCTTGAGCGGCGGCAGATCCTTCAGGTGCCCGCGCTCGCCCTTCGACATCTTCTTCTCGGCGACCACGCCGAAACCGATCTGGAGGGCGGTGTAGCCGTCGCGCTCCTTGGTGCGCACGCTGGTGACGAGATTCGACTCGGTCGCGATGACCGTCGCGCCCACCACCGACCCGTCGGGCCGGAAGTGCTGGAGCATGCCGACCTTGCGCCCGATGATGACGGCCTTCGTCATCGCCGGCGCCGCGGTCGCTTCGCTCGTCTCTGTCGGTGTGGTCTCGTCGGTCACTCTGACGTCCTTTAGAGCTTGATCTCGATGTCGACGCCGGCCGGAAGGTTCAGCTTCATGAGGGCGTCGACCGTCTTCTGCGAGGGATCGTTGATGTCGATGAGGCGCTTGTGCGTCCGGATCTCGAACTGCTCACGCGAGTCCTTGTAGATGAACGGGCTGCGGATCACGGTGAATTTTTCGATACGTGTGGGTAGCGGCACGGGCCCCGTGACCGTCGATCCGGTGCGCTGCGCGGTCTCGACGATCTGCGCCGCGGACTGGTCGATCAGCTTGTGGTCGTAAGCCTTGAGCCGGATCCGGATGCGCTGTTTTGCCATCTATACGTTGCTCATTCCAGGATCTTCGTCACGACGCCGGCGCCCACGGTCTTGCCGCCTTCGCGGATGGCGAAGCGCAGACCCTCTTCGAGGGCGATGGCGGTGCCCAGGGTGACGGTGAGCGAGGCGTTGTCGCCGGGCATGACCATCTCGGTCCCCTTGGGCAGCTCGGCTGAC
>JANNUM010000010.1:0-1544 GCA_031395235.1 Chloroflexota bacterium | reverse complement strand
GAGATCGCGACGCAGCTCGCGGTCGCCGATGACACGTTCGAGCGCCTCGGCCACCGCATCGGGTGTCTTGTCCGTCAGCAGGATGCCGGCGTCGCCGAGCGTGTCGGGGATGGCGCCAGCTGCGTGCGCGACGATCGGCAGGTCGCTGCGCATCGCCTCGAGGAGCGGCACGCAGAAGCCCTCGTGCTCCGAGAGCGTGAGGAGCGCCGTGGCGCCACGGTAATACGCGACGAGCGCCTCGATGGGCACGCTGCCGGTGAACGTCACCGCGTCCTTCAATCCGAGTCGCTGAACATCGGCGCGCAGGCGCTCGATGTACTGCGCCGACATCGCGGTAGATCCGACGAGGTAGAGACGCGCGCCGCGGTCGCGCTCGCGGTAGCGCGCGAAGGCCGCGATGACGTCGTGGATGCCTTTTTGCGGCAGGAGCTGCCCGACGGTGACGATCGAGGTGCGCTCCTCGGACAGCGCGCGTATGACCGCGGGGTCGGGATGGACGTCGAACGCGGCCCAGTAGACGATGATCGGCACGACCGCGGTGCGCGTGTACCCGAGCTCCTCGAGCTCGCGCCGATTGAAGTCGCTGTCGGCGATGCCGAGCTCGGCCTGTGCCGCGAGATCCTTGAGCTGCCGCCGGCCGATCTCGGCGTACTTCTCCGCGGCCGGGTTGAACCCGCTGAAGTACCGCGCCGGCGTGATGTTGTGATAGACGACAGCTTTGCGGAACGGCAGCTTCGCGATCTGGTCGATGGCGTCGTTCCCCATCGACATGTGAATGAGGAGCGGACCGCGGCCAGCGCGCTCGGGACGCAGATCGCGCCACGAGCGCGCGAATGCGCGCACCTCGGGCTTGGCCTCGTCGACAAAGATCTCGGACTGAACGCCGCGCCGCCAGAAGAGACGCTGCAGCTCGAAGGCGGCGTTGCCGATCGCGTCGCCGTACGCGAGCGTCGGCACGATCTGGTCGGCGATGCGGAGGCGCTCGCTCACGACTCGGCGCGGTCGAGCTCGTCGTCGTCGATCTTGGAAGCCATCTTGCCGCGCGTCCATCGGATCTGGGCCGGAACGCCGAGGAACTGCATGAAGGACGCGAGGGGAATGCGGTACCTGCGCGCACTGGGCTGCGCGGCGAACAGTTTTCCGCCGCTGATCCATCTCCGCACCGTCGGAGGTCTGACACCAAGCAGGTGTCCGATCTCGGCTGGGGAATACCAGGCCTTCTTCTCGAAGGGGAAGTCCTCAACGCGTTCGATTGGTTTCATGCGGGCGCAAGCGTAGCGAGGATCAGAGGGGGACCACGGCCGGACGCAGCCGGGTTTCGACGTCGTCCAAGCTCGCGTGCGTCGCCGCGACTGCCAAGGTGAGCTCGAAAGCGCGAAGCAGCACCACCGCTGTTCGCTTGTTGCCGTCCTTGAAGGCCTGACTGCTTGCTATGCCCCAGAACAGTGTTGCGGCCTGGCGCACGATGTCGGCGTCCTCGTAGATGGCCGCGTTCTGCGGGCGCGCAAGCGCTGATTCCAGTTGGCCCGGGTTGAGGAGGGCGG
>JANNUM010000008.1:0-7267 GCA_031395235.1 Chloroflexota bacterium | reverse complement strand
TTGAGCCCGCGGCATGAAGCTCGGGAAGCGGTGAGTGGGCCGAGCGGGCGAGTTTCGAGAGAGCGATGCGCCCGCTGGCTTCCCCCGGACGGCAGGACCTGCAGCGTCGCGACGCTATCGGCCATGGCACTTCTTGAACTTCTTTCCGGATCCACACCAACACGGATCGTTTCGCCCGAGTTTCGCCTTCCCGGTATTCGTCGTCGGCCCTTGCTCGTCGCGGTTCGTCCTCATGTCGTTCCGCCCCGTTGACGTCGTCCCATTCCCGGACGTCGATGTCTGCTGTGGTGCGTTTCCCTGTTGCTGTTCCGTTTGCTCGGCTTGCTCAGCGGTCCGCACCGATACGCGCAGCACCGTTTGCGCGACACCCGCTGCGACGCGCGCCTGCATCTGCTCGAAGTAGTCGTGCGCCTCGCGCTTGTACGCGACGAGCGGGTCCTGCTGGCCGTAGCCACGCAGGTAGATCCCTTCGCGGAGCTCCTCCATGGCGGTGAGGTGCTCGATCCAATGCGTGTCGATGGTCCGGAGCATCGCCCAGCGCTCCACAGCGCGCATGACCGGCGTGGCCTCCTCATCGACCTCGACGGTCCCGAACTCGGCCTCCTTGGCCTCATAGGAGTCATCGACGACCTGCGCGACCGTCTCCTTCAGCTCCTCGAGCCCCGCGGGCTGCCCGAACGATGAGGCGGCGAGCTCGCGACCCACGAGCGCTCCGAGGGCCGCCGCGAGCTTGTCGAGATCCCAGTCTTCAGGATCCGGTGAGGCCGCCTCGGCCTCGACCATGGCGGCCGCTTCGTCGTGCAAGAATTCGAGCACAGTCTCGCGAACGTCGCCCTTCTCCAGGATCTTGCGGCGGTCCTTGTAGATCTCGTTACGCTGGTTGTTCAGCACGTCGTCGAACTCGAGCGCGCGCTTGCGCATGTCGAAGTTGCGCGTCTCGACCTTGATCTGCGCCTGGGTGATCGCGCCCGTGACCATTCGCGACTCGATGGGCTGTTCGTCGTTCATGCCCATGCTTCCGAGCAGGCTGGCGACACGCTCGGATGCGAAGATGCGGATCAGATCGTCCTCGAGCGAATTGAAGAAGCGCGTCGATCCCGGATCGCCCTGCCGGCCGGCGCGACCACGGAGCTGGTTGTCGATCCGACGCGCCTCGTGCCGTTCCGTTCCGATGACATGGAGACCGCCGAGATCGACAACGCCGGGGCCGAGGAGGATATCCACGCCGCGGCCGGCCATGTTCGTCGAGAGGGTTACCCCGCCCCGCTGTCCGGCCTCGGCGATGATGAGCGCCTCGCGCTCGTGGTTCTTCGCGTTCAGGACTTCGTGCTTGATGCCGTGTCGGCGGAGCTCGTCTGACAGCCGCTGGCTCTTTTCCACCGAGGTGGTGCCGATGAGCACGGGCTGGCCGCGCGTATTGCGCTCCTTGACGTCCTCGATGAGCGCATTCCACTTCCCCGTCTCGGTGGCGTACACGAGGTCCGGGTCGTCCTTGCGGACCATCGGCCGGTGGGTCGGGATCTGGGTCACCTCGAGCTTGTAGACCTTGAAGAGCTCCTCGGCCTCGGTCGCGGCGGTACCGGTCATACCGGCGAGCTTGGCGTACATGCGGAAGTAGTTCTGGATCGTGATCGTCGCGAAGGTGCGCGTCTCGCGCTGGATCTTGACGCCTTCCTTCGCCTCAACTGCCTGGTGCAGTCCGTCGCTCCAGCGGCGGCCGGGCATGAGACGGCCGGTGAACTCATCGACGATCACGACCTCGCCGTCCTTGACGACGTACTCCTTGTCGAGGTGATACAGGGCGTGCGCCTTCAGGGCGTTGTCCATGAAGTGCACCGCCGTGACGTCACCCTCGTACATATTGCTCAGCCCGAGCATCTTCTCGGTCTTCGCGATGCCCTCCTCGGTCAGGGACGCCGCGTGGTGCTTCTCCTCGAGGATGTAGTCCGTCTCGGAGCGCAGCTTCTTGGCGACCGAGGCGAAGCGGTAGTACTGCTCGGAGACATCCTCCGCGGGCGAGCTGATGATGAGCGGCGTCCGAGCCTCGTCGATGAGGATCGAGTCGGCTTCGTCGACGATCGCGAAGTAGAGATCGCGCTGCACCATGCGCGCGAGATCATCGACCATGTTGTCGCGCAGGTAGTCGAAGCCGAACTCACTATTCTGGCCATAGGTGATGTCGGCGAGGTAGGCCTCCCGCCGTGTGACATCGCGCCAGTGGCGGTGGCGCTCGTCCACCGCTTCGAGCACGACGCTGGGGTCGTAGATCGCGGACTTCTCGTGCGCGACGTACGCGACGCTCATGCCCAGGAGGTGATAGATCGGCGCCATCCAGCCGGCACCCGTCTTCGCGAGGTAATCGTTCGTCGTCACCAGGTGCGCGCCCTTGCCGACCAGCGCATTGAGGTAGAGCGCCGCGGAGGCGACGAGTGTCTTGCCTTCGCCCGTCTTCATCTCCGCGATGTGGCCCTTGTGGAGCGCCATCGCGCCCATGAGCTGCTCGTCGAAGGGTCGCTGGCCGAGCGTCCGGCGCGCCGCGTCGCGGACGGTGGCGAACGCCTCCGGCAGGACGTCGTCGAGCTTCTCGCCGTTCGCCAGGCGATCGCGGAACTCCGTTGTCCGCGCGCGCAGTGCGTCGTCCGAGAGCGCCTTCGTCTCGGTCTCGAGCGCGTTGATCTTCAGGGCGACCTTCCGCAATCGTCGGAGCTCGCCCTCGTTGGAGTCGAAGAGACGCCCCAGGCCGCTCAAGCGTCGATCGCTAGGTGACCGGCAGCGGCATCTGCGACCCGGGTGGATTGAAGAGCGCGCCTACCGATTCACCCTCGTGGATCCGGCGGATCGCCTCCGCGAACAGTGGGGCGACGGTGAGAACGCGCACCTTCTCGTTGTTGCGCACGGATGGCGGCATCGGGCAGGTATCCGTGGTGATGAGCTCGACGATGCCGCTCGCGGTCAGACGCTCCGCGGCGTTGTCGCTGAACACGCCGTGCGTGCACGCGGCCCAGATCTCGTTGACGCCACGCTCCTGCAGGATCTTGATCGCGTTGAGCTGGGTCGTGCCGCGATCGATCTCGTCGTCGATGACGATCGCGCGCTTCCGGTCGATGTCGCCGATCACGCCCACGATCTCGCTGCGGCCGCTGTTGTCTCGGTGCGTCTTCTGCATGAAAACGAGCGGGATGTCCAGCATCTCGCCGATCCGCCGTGCCTGGTTCGCATAGCCGAGGTCGGGCACGACGAGCGCACACTGGTCGGGCGCCGGATCGACGATGGTGTGCAGGTACTCGACCAAGAGGTTGCGCGCCGACAGCTCGTCGCCGGGGATGCTGAAGAAGCCCTGGATCTGCATCTGGTGCATGTCGATGGTCAGGAAGCGTGTCGCGCCGGCGACGGTGATGAGGTCCGCCAAGAGGCGCGCCGTGATCGGGACGCGCGGCTGGTCCTTCTTGTCGCTCCGACCGTAGGCGTAGTACGGCATCACCGCGGTGATACGCGCGGCCGACGCGCGCCGGATCGCGTCGCACATGATCAGCAGCTCCATGATCGAGTCGCTCACCGAGGGGCCGGTGAGGGACTGCACGACGAACACGTCGTGCTCGCGCACGTTCTCGTTGACCTTCACGAAGATGTTGTCGTTGGCGAACTTGAACACCTCGGCGGCGCCGAGCGGGATCTCGAGGGCACGGCAGATGTCGCGAGCAAACGTCGGATGAGCGTTGCCGGTGTAGACGGACAGCCCCCCGTACACGGCTCCCCCTCAACGCGGGTGTCGCAGGTGCGGCCCCTGCAACGAAAGTATACGGACGATACCCTCCACTCGTGAGCGCCGCGACGGGCCACCGCATCCGCTGGACGACGGTCTGGCTGCTCATCGCGGCGTGGTTCGTCGCGCTCGCGCTGAACATCGCAGGCAACCTCGTGCACCTGGCGCTGCTCGGCGCGATCGGCATCCTCGTCTACGAGCTCCTGGTGGAGGACGCTCCCGCCTAGGGGGCCGTGCGCACCCGCTCGCCCGACAGGAATCGCTCATGAGGCAGCGAAGCGGCCTGGATCATCGCCTCGGTCTTGTCCAGCGGCGCGAGCGGCCCGTGCGTATCCGAGCCGACCGAGAACCGCGCGCCCATCCGACGGGCGCGTTCCAAGAACTCACGGTGCGGGACGCCGTAGGCCTCGTTCACCTCGATCGCGACGTCGGCGTCGAGGCAAAGCTGGATGAGCTGCTCCTGCCATTCGGCGGGATACACGCGCTCCCCGTCGCCCACGGCGGCGAGCGGCGACAGCGTGCCGTGGCCGAGGATGTCGATCCCGTCGCGCTCGAAGCTCTCACGTACGACCTCGAGCATGCGCTCGCGGATGCGGCGCGCGAGCGCGCCGTTGCCGAAGCGCTCGCGCTCCGGGAACGACGCGAGCTTCCCCTTGAGGAAGGCGCCAGCCTCGTCGAACGAGATGCGCACGCCGTCGACGTCGAGCTGGTGGAGCGCGCCGATCATGTAGTGGAGCGACGCGCGCGTCGTCGCTCGCAGCGGAGGCGCGACACCGAGGTCGTACTCGAGCCCCACGCGCAGTCCGAGACGCGCGGCGTCGTCGAGGTACCGCAGCACGTCGTCGTCGTCACGCATCTTCCCCGGCCAGGGGAAGTGGTCGGACACGCCGTGTGGGCGGACCGTGACCGTGCTCGCGCGCTCCGCGAGCGACACCGTACCGTCGGAGCGCTCGGTGTGTATGTGGTGGTCGAAGAGCCTAAGAGTCAAGGCTCGGGATGACCGGACCACGCCGCCTCGACCAGCGTCCACAGGACACCCGAGACGAGGGTGTGTCCACCCAGCAACAGCGGGAACGGCGCGGCGCGCGCAGCGGCGGTGAAGGCGCGCAGCTCGCCGTCCGCGAGCGAATCCGCACGGAACAGATCCGACGCGAAGCGATCCTGGGCGGACGGCTGCCAGCCGAGGTGCGCGAACAGCACGCGCGTGTCGAAGAGCATGCCGTCGCCGAGCTCGCCGAGGCGCGCGAAGAACGCATCCGGACCGATCTCGCGATAGAGGAAGCCGAGCGCCGTGCGCGCCTCACGCGAGCTGTCTCGTCCGGCGGCCTGCATGCCGCGCTCTTCCGCGAGCATGCGCACTCGACACGCCGTCTGGGAC
The DNA here is from genome assembly GCA_031395235.1 of Chloroflexota bacterium. Lineage (GTDB taxonomy): Bacteria > Chloroflexota > Limnocylindria > P2-11E > P2-11E > CF-39. Next base: position 2,126 of record JANNUM010000008.1, on the reverse strand, counting down.
TCGAGATACGACCACACCGGCGCGCCGACGCGACCCGCGACGATGAGCTCCCGCTCCGGGGTCGTCACCAGGCGCATGAGCGCGTCGATACGCTCGCCAAGCTCGCTGTCCCAGGTGTCGAGCGTCCGCAGCTCCGGTGGGCACGCGGGATGTCGCTTCAGGACCGCGGCGTCGGCCGGCGTGTCGACATCGAGGAGGGTCGCCGCGGAGCGGTCCAGCTGGCGTGATGAGAGGCCGCCCTGCTGGTGCAGCCGGCGCGGCAGCGGATTGTCGGTGGCCGGAAGGTCGATAACGGTGAGGGCGGATGCCGGCGTGAACGCGACGAGGTCCGCGGAGTAGTAGTTGTTCGAGAGCACCAGCGCCTCGCCCGCGTCGATCTCCTCGCGCAGCCGCGTCAGCTCGGCGGTGCTCATGAGCGCGCCCGCGCCGGCCCCGATCGTCGCGATCCGTTCGAGCCCGCGCGCGCGTGAGAGCGCGAGAAGCTCCTCGCCGAAGTGGAAGGGATCGGTTCGGGGCGCGACGACATCCGCGCCGCAGCGGGCGAACGCCGCGCGCGCTTCGACGTCGGCGGTCACGGCGATGAGCGGGGCGAAGCCGGCGGCTCCCGCGCGCGTGAGAACCACGGCGCCGATCGCGATCTTGATGGAGTCGAGCCGCTGCTCGATCTCGGATGGACCGCCGCGACCGAAGAAGACGATGAACGCCGTCGTCACCGACGGGACGGTAACACCGACTCCACTCGTAGTAGGAAGAGCAAAGCGAGAGCGCTCAGGCCGGCAGCCACGATCACGCGGACGCCACCCTCGGGCACGCTACGCAGGACGAAGAGCCATTGTGGATCACTGCTCCAGTCCAGCAGACGTGAGGGATCGACGTTGATGTTCGTCGGGTGCAGGTCCCAGGTGTTCTGGTCGTAGACGAACGCCGCGGCCTGGAAGATGAGGAGCGACCACGCGGCACAGATCCAGAACAGGGTCCGCATGGCGACGCGCGCCAGCAAGCCGTGTCCGATCCCCCACGCGAGGAGCGCGAACAGCACCGGCGCGAGGTCATCGAGGAATCGTGGACCGAACACGCGGCCGCCCCACCACTCCGCGTAGGTCGCGTAGAGGATCGCCGTCGCGGCCCAGGCATAGGACAGCGACAGCAGCCGTTGTTCGATGAGATCCCGCTCGGGCTTCAGCATCACGACAGCGACGATCGCGAAGAGCATGTACGGCTCGTAGACGAACAGCCCACGGCTCGGTGAAAGCAGGAGACCGTAGAGCCCGATGAGCGGTGATGTGTCGAACGGCTTGGTGCCGTAGCCCTGCTCGAGCGCGTTGCCGAACGCGAGGATGTTGTACACGAGCAGCGGCGTCATACCGATCGCTGCGCCGATGAGCGCGTAGAGGGTCGCTCGGACGCGTCCGGCCGGCAGGAACGGGACGAGCAGCGCGGTCGTCTGGCGAACGACCGCGCCGAGACCGAGCGCGAAACCTCCCGCGAGCTCCCGCCACCACGAGACCGGCCGCGTGACGAGCACGAGCCAGAGCGCGAACGCGATGGCGAGATGCACGCCGGCGTGTTGCCACAGCGCCTGCGACGCGATGGTGCGCACGCTCGTGCCGAGGAAGTACAGCAGCACGAGGGCGAGCGACCAGCGCGCGCTCGCGAAGCGGCGCATCACCGACCACAGCAGCAGCGTCGCGATCACCTCGACCGTGGCGGCGGCGACGTGACCGACTCGCACGAGGAGCCCGAGGTTCAGCGGGTCGGCCCCAGCGAGCACGAACGGCGCGAAGAACGGGAACGCGAGGAACGCCATACCCGGCGGGAAGATCGAGCACACGCGGTCATTTGGGCCCGGCGCCGGCGGACCACCCGGACTACGGGTCGCCTGCGGCGGCTCCGTCGCGGTCGACTCCCCGCAGGCGCGAAAGAAGTACGCCTCCGAGTCGATCCGTTCGGGGAGGGAGCTCTCCCTCGGGGTCGGGGCAAAGATCTTGGGCGGCTCGCCGGGGCGGAACACGAACTCGTCGTAGTCGAGGTCGCCCTCACGGACGACGGTCCAGGCGAACAGCGCGTTCGGCAGGACGTCGGGTGACCAGATGTCGTTCAGGTTCGCGAAGGCGAGGACGAACAGC
>JANNUM010000519.1:0-4060 GCA_031395235.1 Chloroflexota bacterium | reverse complement strand
GGTGGACGCCCTCGCGGGTGAAGTGGCGCTCCAGACGCAGGCCCTTCCTGGGCGCCGGCGCGGAGACGGACGGCTGCGGTAGCGCGGTGATGGCCATGAAAACCCCCCTTAACGGGCCGAGACGGCCGGAACGCGGTGCTGCGTGGTAAGAAGGAGGAGGACGACCACCTGAGCGCTTTGGGTCGCCAGGGCGCGCGTCAGGACGGTCATGCCGGGCCTCCTTCTCTCAATCCCCAACTGCTTGTGGCGGCCCGCCCGGGCGCCCCAAGGGGTTGGGGTGGTGACCGTACGCCCGTGAAAAGGGCGTGTCAAGACCGCAGCGTCACCAATGCGATTACAAGCGCGGGTCGAGCAGTTGTCCGGGGGGCGCTACCGAGAGTGGGTGCTGTGCAGCTGAAGGTCGAGTTCACATCGCCTTGCGCGGGTCGGCTTCTTGCGAATGGACGTCAGACCGGACGTCCACGGTTGTCGTCAGCAGTCGGAGCACGTAACCGGATCGTCGGACCGCGTTGATCTCGATGCCACCACCGGCGGCGGCGATCTTTCGACGTAGCCGCGCGACCAGTACCTCGGTCACATTCGAGGTCACGTCGTGCTCCTGATCAGGCCGCCGGTCGAGGGCGGTCCGAGCGGTGAGACCGGGATATGCGCGCGCAAGCGCGATGAGCACAGCACGCTCTCCGTTCGTGAGCTCCAACTGGCGCTCCGCCAGCCACGCATCGCCCGTCGCAAGCGTGATGCGCAGCGGGCCGATCCGACGGACGGTCCGGCGATCCGCACCGCGACGCAGGATGGCGCGCACGCGCGCGAGCAGCTCCGACGGATCGCAGGTAGTCGCGACGATGTCGTCGGCACCCAGCTCGAACAACGCGATCTTCGTCGTCACGTCCTGTTGGGGCGAGAGCACGAGCAGCGGGACGTCTCCGACAGACGCGAGCTCGCGGATGCGACGGCACGCGCCGACACCGCCGCCGTCTTCCAGCGCGAGGTCGACGATCACGACATCCGGCGCGATCTCCTCGACGCGGCGAACGGCGTCTCGCTCGGTCCGCGCCTCGTGGACCACGAAGCCCGCCCGCGTCAGATGGCTCCGCAGCGTGGCGGCGACCTGAGGATCGTCCTCGACGAGCAGCGCCGTACGGGGTATCTGCATCGCCTACCTCCCGCCTCTCCGGTACAACGCGGCGGCTCTGCAGACGACGCTGAACCTGGACTTAATGGAGGCTGAGTCCTGAGCACGGGCCGCTGTTGGGCGGGATCAGCCCGGTGTCAGACGGGGGTCGGGGTCCCCGCGGTGGTGGCGGCGGCGACAAGGGCGCGGACGCCTAGCCGCAGATCCTCTTCGCCGATGTTCAGCGCCGGGATGAAGCGCACGGCCTGATCGTGCGCGCCGCAGGTGATGAGCAGGACGTCGCGCTCGAGCGCGCCGGCGATCGCGGCCTTCGCCGTCGCCTTCGAATCGAACTCGATCGCGACCATCGCGCCGAACCGCCGGATCTCGCGCACGCGCGGATCCGAACGGAGCGGTGCAAGCTCCTTCACCATCAGCTCACCGAGCCGCTCTGCGCGGGCGACGAGACCCTCGTCGCGGATGATCTCGAACGTTGCCAAACCTGCGGCGCACGACACGGGGTTGCCGCCGAACGTCGAGCCGTGCGTCCCGGAGATCCATTTCTCCTGCAGCTCGCGCGAGGTCACGATCGCGCCAAGCGGAAGCCCGCCGCCGAGCGCCTTCGCGATCACGAGGATGTCAGGGTCGACGCCGTGCTTCTGCGTCGCGAACCATGCGCCGGTGCGGCCGAAGCCCGTCTGCACCTCGTCCATGACGAGAAGCGCGCCGATCCGCGTCGCGAGCTCGCGCAGTGCTAACAAGAATGAACTCGGAGGCGCGACGTAGCCGCCCTCGCCGAGCACGGGTTCGATGAGGATCGCTGCGACGTGCTCCGGCGGGACCTCGTGCTCGAGCATCGTCTCGAGCTCCGCGAGGCAATGCTCGGCGCAGGTCGCGGCATCGTGCGCCGGTTTGATCGGACACATCATCGCGTACGGGTACGGAGCGACGTACACCTCGGGCAGCATGGCGCCGTAGCCGAGGCGGTACGACGACTTGGAGGTCGTGACGGTCAGCGCTCCGGCGGTGCGTCCGTGAAAGCCGCCGCGGAACGCGATGATCGCCTGGCGCTTCGTGTACTGGCGCGAGAGCTTGATCGACGCCTCGACCGCCTCAGCGCCAGAATTCCCGAAGAACACGGTGTCGAGGCCGCGCGGCGTCACGGTCCCGAGCGCCTCGGCCAGCGCGATGTTTGACTCGTACGTCGCGACACCGGTGGAGATGTGCACGAGCTTCGCGGCCTGCTCGCTTATCGCGCGCACGACGCGCGGGTGGGCGTGGCCGACGTTCGTGACGGCGATGCCACACGTGAGATCGAGCACGCGGCGGCCGTCCCTGGTGATCAGCCAGCTTCCCTCGCCGCGATCAAGCGGCAGCCAGGTGTAGCGGCCGGGGAGCGGAGAAAGGACGCGCTTCGCGCGACGTTCGAGGTCGGAGCTCACTGATCGAGTCTAGAGCGTATGCACCGCATGCACGGGCGGCTCAGCCCGGTCGACGCTCGTCGGATTCCGACGTGACGAGGATCTGCAGGGTCTTCCGGTCCTCACCGATCACACGCACGCGATAACCCGGCACGCCGGCGCGCAGCAGATGCGCGAGACGATCGGCGCCGCTGTAGCTGACGCGCACCTTCAGTACCGAATGCCGGTAGTACTCCGTCTTCAACTGCCCCACTCCCTTCACGCGACGCAGCGCAAGCTCGAAGCGATGCCAGTCGTCGGGCGTGGGCAGAGGTGTCACAACGAGATCAGTCTCGCCGGGGCCCGGAGGCGTTCGCGTGGATGGGATCGCGGGCTCGATGCGCTCGTCGATCGGTGGGATCGGCGACGGCCACTCCATCGCGTTCGGATCCTGCGCCGGTATCACCGCTCGCGGGCGCTCGTCGCGCGGGCGTTCTTCGGAACGACGTGGCGGCAGGGGAGCGTCGAGGCGCGCCGGCGGCGGTGGCTCGACCTTTTTCGGGGGCGGGGCGGGCGGCGAAGCCGACGGCGGCTCGGGGCGCGCACCGATCCGAGCCGCAAGATCCACCGGGGCCTCCTGGTCCTTGTTCTTCTTGTCCTTCTTCGCCACCCCTGAATTGTGTACGCTGGGGCCGCACGCGGGGAGAGGCGAGGAAGAAAGGCGGTCCACGTTGGCCGAAGGCCGCGTGAATAGCTCGAACGACATCGTCGCCGCCCTGTCCTTACGGGTGGCCGAGCTCGCCAAGCGCGTCACGCAGCTTCAAGCCGACCTGGAGGCCGCCCAGCGGCGCGTCGGCATTTACGAGGAGTACGACGCCACCGCCCAGGAGGCGCTCGCGAGCGCGTTGCGCGCCGCGTACGAGATCCGGGAGCGCGCCGAGACCACGGCCTCGCAGATCCTCGAGCAAGCTCGTGAAGAACGCCGCATGTTGCTGAAGGAGATCGAGCGCCTGCGCGAGGAGCACGATCAGCTCCAGGACGACATCGCGCACCAGCGCCGCGGCGCGATCGCTCCGCTGGGCCGACGGGTCACCGCCGATGCGAGCCCGTCCGATCTGCGTGCCGCGGCGTCGGATGCGCTGCGCGGTCTCTTCGAAGAGCTCGTCGATGAGTACCGCCGCGCGCCGACATCACCGCTTGCGAGCGCCACGCCGCCCGCCGCGTCGCACACCGCGCCGCGCATCGAAGAGTCGTGGCCGACGGTGGACGAGCCGGTCACCGCCGCGGTCGAGGAAATGCGTCAGGTCGAGGATCACGAGGTCTTCGCGGTCCTAGAAGACGAGGACGTCTTCCCCGCCGTCGACGAAGCCACCGAGGCGCGGCGCGCAGATGACAAACGGATCGCGGCCGAGCGCGCCGCAGAAGATGAACGGATCGCAGCCGAGCGCGCCGCCGAAGAGCAGCGCGCCGCCCAGGAAGCGCGACGTCTCGAGGAGGAGCGTCTCGCCGCCGAGCAGCGCGCTGATGAGGAACGACGCGCGGCAGAGGA
>JANNUM010000547.1:0-23922 GCA_031395235.1 Chloroflexota bacterium | reverse complement strand
GGGCCATTCGGAGCATCGGTACCCATCCGTTCGACTGAATGCAACAGCGCGAGGGGGATTCGCGCACCCTCGCCCGTCTATCAGCTGAAGCCGACAGGACGTGCGCGATCATGTCATAGCGAGCGCGTGGGTGCGTGAGATTTCCTGTCTGTAGCCGTGCGAACTAGTCGCTGAAGCAGTTCGCCGAGATGCAAAAGGTCATGAAGCAGATGGGCGCGCTCGCTAAAGGCGGTCGGCTGCCGAAGATCCCAGGCATGCCTGGGTTAGGCTGAACCTATGGCAGAAGAGACGAGCATCATTTTTGCGAAGGACGACGCGATCATCGTCGAAGAGCCGCTCGCGAGCGTTGCCGCGAAGCTCGCGGCGGGCGGCTACGTAAAGTTCGAGCGGGCCGGCGATGTGGTCATGGTCAACGCCGCCGCGGTCCGCTACGTGCGGACGCTGCGACAGGCCCAGGGCGGTCGCTAGACCCGAGAGCCGCATTCCCCGTACACTGGACCCTTCGCGCGCGTTCGATCCGCTCACTTCCAGGAGGACATCCGACAGATTGGCTGTGCACATTCGCCTGCGCCGCATGGGCAAGACCAAAGCGCCCACCTATCGCATCGTCATCGCCGATTCGCGCGCTCCGCGTAACGGGAAGTTCCTCGAGACCATCGGCCACTATGACCCGCTGCGCGAGCCGGTCGAGCTCGTAATCAACCCCGAGCGCGCCCGCCACTGGATCAAGAACGGCGCGCGGCCCACGGCGACGGCCCGCTCGCTACTCGTCAAGAGCGGCCTGGCCGACAGCGAGGTCCCGCCGACCGTCCGTTGAGCGGTCCAGCGGCGTCAGACGCGTCGAGCATGCGCGGGCTCCTCGAGCACGTCGCGAAGCAGCTGGTCGATGACCCGAGCGCGGTCGTCGTCACCGAAGAGCTGGACGGCGACTTCGTCAAGCTCCACCTTCAGGTCGGCGAAGCGGACATCGGCAAAGTGATCGGACGCGGCGGTCGCATCGCGAAGGCGATCCGCGCACTGCTGAAGGTGATGGCGACCCGCGATGGGACCAAGGTCAACCTCGAGATCGATTAGCGACGACGCCCTCGTCGTGGGCTTCATCCTCGGCCCGCACGGCGTCCGCGGCGAGGTCCGCATCGATCCCCGGACCGACGTTGTTGACCGTTTCCGCGCGGGCGCGGTTCTCCAGTGCGACGACATCGGTCCGCTCACCGTCGCGGCCGTACGCGGTGACGTCGCTAAGCCGATCATCCTGTTCGAGGGATACGACTCGCGCGTGGCCGCGGAGTCGCTGCGCCGGCGCTTCCTCCGCGTGGCGCGCAGCGAATCGCGTCGTGCCACGGCGGGCGCGTACCTATGGGCCGACATCCTCGGCGCGCAGGTCGATACGCCCGAGGGCACGCGGCTCGGCACCGTTCGCGACATGCTGCGCGCCGGAGAGAACGACGTCCTCGTGATCGCTGACGAGTCAGGGCGAGAGCGTCTCCTGCCGATGCTGGAGTCCGTCGTGAAGGTCGTGGACGTTGACGCAGGCCGCATCGTCGCGGTCCCGCAGGAGGAGGCCGGGTGACCCCGCCCGCGCCGCTTCGCATCGATGTGCTCACGCTGTTCCCGCGCATGTTCGATAGCCCCTTCGCTGAGAGCATCGTGGCCCGCGCGCGGCAGGCGGGACGCCTCGCGCTCGACGTGCACGACATCCGCTCGCACGCGACTGACAAACACCATGTCGCCGACGACACGCCCTACGGTGGCGGGGCGGGCATGGTGCTCAAGCCCGAGCCTCTCACGCGCGCGATCCGGGCCGCACGCGGGAGCGATGGGCACGTCGTGCTCCTCTCCGCGCAGGGACCGCTGTTCGACCAGGCCGCGGCGCGGCGGCTCGCGTCAGCGGGACACCTCGTCCTGGTATGCGGCCATTACGAAGGCGTCGACGAGCGCGTCGTGGAGTCCGATGTCGATGAAGAGCTTTCGATCGGCGACTACGTGCTCACGGGTGGGGAACTCGCGGCGATGGTCGTGATCGACGCGGTGACGCGCCTCGTACCCGACGTCATCGACGCGGAGTCGCTTGCGCACGAGTCGCACACCGATGGACTGCTCGAGGGACCTCAATACACGCGTCCTCCAGAGTTCGAAGGCCGCCGCGTGCCGCCGGTGCTCGTCTCCGGCGATCATGGCGCGATCGCGAAGTGGCGGCGGGCGGAATCGATCCGCCGCACCGTGGAGCGGCGTCCGGACCTCATCGACAACGCCAGGCTGACGCCGGCCGAGCGCGCGCGGCTCCCGCGCGCGCCTGCTCGCAGGGCGAGCGTCAACAACGCCGATCTCATCGAGGCCTACCGGTCGGGCGTCGGGTCGTACCGCATCGCAGCGCGGTTCGGGATCTCACCCGCGACGGTGCGCGTTCGACTCCGCGCCGCAGGCGTCCGCCTTCGCGCCGCACGCAGCGTCCAGCGCGGTCCGAGCGTTGCCGAGGTCACCCGTATGCGGGCGACGGGCCTCACCGTGCGACAGCTCGCGACACACTTTGGGGTGTCGCACGTGACGATCCTCGCCCGACTGAAGAAGGCCAAACACTAGTTTTCTGTTAGAGTTGGATGACTCCGTGACAGTTATCACCATGCCTATGAACGACGTCTTGAAGACGCTTGCCTCCGAGCAGCAAAAGGCCGAGGTCCCCGAGGTCCGGCCCGGTGACACCGTGGCCGTGAGCGTGCGCGTCGTCGAGGGGACCCGCGAACGCCTTCAGAAGTTCGAGGGCACCGTCCTGCGCGTCCGCAACGGCGGGCTCGACCACCAGATCACGGTCCGCAGGATCGCGAGCGGCGTCGGCGTCGAGCGCACCTTCCTCGTTCATTCACCGCGCGTCGAGAAGATCGAGCTGCTGCGCCACGGACACGCACGGCGCGCGGCCCTTTATTTCCTCCGCGATCGGGTCGGCAAGGCCGCGACCATCCGGGAGAAGCGCCGCTAACCACTCCTCGAGGTTAGCCTACGAGCGTGCCGACGCTGCGCTTCGAAAAAGAGCTCTGGTCCAAAGGTCTGCTGCGCGTCGTCGGCGTCGACGAGGTCGGGATGGCCGCGCTTGCGGGACCGGTGGTCGCCGCGGCGTGCCTCGTCACGCCCGACACCAAGCTCATCCGCCGCGTCAAGGATTCGAAAATGCTCACGCGTGCGCAGCGTGAGGACCTGTTCGAGGTCATCCGGTCGCGCGTCGTGCGTGTCGGCATCGGTGCGGCGTCGGTCGCGGAGATCCACCGTCTCAACATTTATCACGCGAGCCACGTCGCGATGATGCGAGCGCTGCGGCAGATCGGCGAGTACGACTGGGTGCTCGTCGACGGCCGGCGCATCCTTGACCCCGCCTTCGCCCCGGGTCGGCACAGCGAGATCGTGAAGGGCGACACGAAGAGCTTCGCTATCGCCGCGGCGTCCATCGTCGCGAAGGTGACGCGGGACCGCCTCATGAGCAGTCTCGCCGTCAAGTACCCGGGCTACGGATGGGAGCACAACTGCGGCTATCCGACGATCGACCACCGTACTGCGCTCCGCGCTCGAGGCCTCACGCCGCTCCATCGTCACGATTTCGGGACGGTGAAGCTGCTGCGGGCGGTGGAGAACCAGCTGGAGCTCGCGCTCGCCAACACGTGACCGGGGGCTGACCGGCGCCTTGACCGTTCGGCACGGCGTGTGCAATCTGCGCGGGCATGGAAGTTCGGGCCGTACAGCGCGACCGCTACAAGCTCCGCGTCACCACCTGGGGCAGCGGGGCAGCGCCACACGCGATCGTGCTCCCGGGTCTCTCCGCTGACGCGCGCGCGCTCGCGCCGCAGATCCGAATGCTCCGACGTCAAGTCGCGACGGTGCACGTCATCGACCTGCCGGGAATGGCCCTGCCACCTTCGCTCATGACGGCGGATGCGAGCTTCCCAAAGCTCGCGGACCAGGTCGCGCATGTGGCCGACGTGCTCGGCGTTCGGCGCGCGGTCGTCGTCGGCCACTCCCTGGGTGGCGGCGTCGCGCTGCACCTCGCGCTCCGCCGGCCCGATCTCGTCAACGGCCTCGTGTTGCTCGCGCCTGCGGCCCTCGGTCGCTCGCTGCACTGGATCTACAAGCTCTACTGCCTTCCGCTCATCGGCCGTGCGCTCCTCTATCCACGGCCGACGGGGCAGCGCGGATTCGTGCGCCGCTTCCTCGTCGGTAGCCTGCGGCGTGAGGACAACGCATTCGTGAACATGCTCATCCGCCACGGGAACAAAGCGCGTGAACGCGCGCTCTCGTCACGCGCGATCGTCTGGGCGAATCAGCCGTCGTGGTGGCGCAAGGTGTTGATGGTGCTCACGCCAGGCGGCGAGCAGGTGGCGTTCGGAGTCGGGAATCGTCTCAAGGAGCTGAGTAAGGTACCGACGCTCGTTCTGTGGGGCAGTGAGGATCGTGTGATCTGCGCGGGCGACGCGATCCGTTGTCGCGACTTCCATCAGACCGCTGAGATCCATGTCGCGCGTGGTGTCGGTCACATGCTCCCGCTCGAGGCGCCGGCCTGGACGAACGGGTACATCGCGCGGTTCGTCGACTCGCTCCGGCTGGCCCTGCGCGAAGCGGCGTAGAACAGGCGCCTTTCGGCGCTTCGCGCACGCCGCGTGTCTGCACACCTCCTCGCTGCGCTCGGATGTGCAGCTGAACGCCTGCGGCGTTCAGTAACGCTCTCCGCTCTATCTCGTTCCCCCTGAGTGGTGCGATCGACGCTGGGGGCGCTCGTCATCGCGGCCGCGACGCTCGCTGCGGCGCCGCCTGCCGCCGCCGTGGACGACACCACTGAGTTCCACAGCGCGTGGGTCGGCCAGGATTCGTGGCCCACGCTCGCGCCCGGGATGACCCTCAGCTATTCGATCCGCTTCCGCAACACCGGTACCGTCGCCTGGCAGCGCGGTGTCGCGGGCAGGCAGGTCAACCTCGGCGTCGTCGACGACTCGCCCGCGTTCAGCGAGATGGCGGTCGGCTGGATGAGCGCGAATCGCCTCGCGACCACGGTCGAAGCGATCGTCGCTCCGAACGCGATCGGCACGTTCACCTTCACCATCAAGGCACCCGCGCGGACCGGCGCCTATCAGCTTCCACTGCGCCCGGTCGCCGATGGCGTGACGTGGCTCGAGCACCAGGGCGTGTTCGTGCGTGTCACGAGCGACGCCGGATATCACAGCCGCTGGATCGGTCAGACGAGCGTCGCGGAGCTCGCGCCGGGCGCGACGAGCGAGCCGATCACGCTGACGTTTCGCAACACCGGAGGCAGGCCGTGGGTGAAGGGCGTTCTCGGACAAGAGGCGAGGATCGGGATCAAGAACGACGAGCTGACCTGGGCCTCGCTCGGCGTTGGCTGGCTGAGCGGCTCGCGGCCCGTCGCGCAGACCGAGGCGACCGTGGCGCCCGGGGCGAACGCGACGTTCACGTTCAAGGTGAAGGCGCCCGCGACGCCGAGCACGTACGTCCTCGCGCTGCGACCGGTGATCGACGGCACCGTCTGGATGGAGGACGAAGGCGTCTTCATCGCGATCAGCGTCACCGGTGGAGCTACGCCGCGGCTCACCGTCACGACCTTGCAGTCGGGGCTGCGCCTACCGTGGGATGTCGCGCCGTTGCCCGATGGCCGCATGCTCGTGAGCGAGCGCGTCGGCAACCTCCTCGTGTATCAGAGCACCGCGCCCGGAGCACCGCAGCTCGCGAACAACGCCGTCGTCGGCACGCGACAGAACGGCGAGGGCGGTCTGATGGGCGTCGCCGTCGACCCGGACTTCATGGCGAACTCGTTCATCTATGTCTGCGCGTCGCGTGACGATGAGGGGCAGTACCGCAATCAGGTGCTGCGCTACAAGCTCGTCGGCAACCAGATCGCGTTCGACGGCTTCGTGATCCGCCGCGGCATGGCCGCCGCCGGGAACCACAATGGCTGCCGGCTGCGATTCGGACCCGACCGCAAGCTCTGGGTGACCATGGGCGACGCGGGCAACCTGCGCAACGCGCAGGACCCGAACGCGCTCAACGGCAAGGTGCTCCGCGTGAACACCGACGGCTCGATCCCGGCGGACAACCCCGTGATCCCCGGATCCACCGGCCGCAGCGCGATCTACACCTGGGGCAACCGCAACCCGCAGGGTCTCGCGTTCGAGCCGGGCACCGGCACGCCTTACGAGGTCGAGCATGGCGATGAGACTCACGACGAGATCAACATCATCGCCGCCGGCGCGAACTACGGTTACCCGCTCTTCCGCGGACCGGTCGGACGAGCCGGGTACCTCGACCCGGCGTGGTCCTCCGGCAACGTGACGATCGCGACATCGGGCGCCGACTTCGTCGTCGGCCCGCAATGGGGCGCCTGGAGCGGCTCGCTGTTCGTTGCGCAGCTCAAGGAGATGGACCTCCGGCGCTTCGAGCTGTTCGCGGGAACGGTCCGCCAGACGAACATCCTCTTCGACAACACCTACGGTCGCCTGCGGAGCGTCGTGTTCGGCACGGACGGCGCCCTCTATCTCACGACGAGCAACGGGACCGCGGACCGGGTCTTGCGGATCACCGCGACGCAGCCCTGACGCAAGGCGCGGCCGATGCCTCTCGCATGGAGCCGCGCCGTCTACTCGGACTCGCGGGCGAGCATCTCGCGGAGCGCGAGCTCGGCCGTCGGGGTCTTCGCGTCCTCGCCCGGAACGTCCGCACGCGCTTCGGAGAGATCGACCTCATCTGCCGCGACGCGCGAGGTTACGTCTTCGTCGAGGTGAAGACGCGCCGGGCGGGATCGTTCGTCGCGGCGGCCGAGGCCGTCGATGCGCGTAAGGCCGCCCGCCTCGCGGCGCTCGCGCAGTCGTGGCTCGCGCACCGTGGCGAGCGCGACGCGGTCTGGCGCATCGTGATCGCGGCGCTCACCGTGAGCGCGGACGGGACACGTGTGGAGCTCGTCGATCTCGATCGCTCCTAGCGCACGAGAGCGACGGAGAGGCCGTCGATGACCAGCTTGACGTTGTTCACGTTCCGCGCCACGCGCAGCTTCGCGCCGTGCGGCATCCTGAGCTCCTCCCAGCCGCTGCCGCTGACGCGGATCATGTCATCCCACACGACGATGACGGGGTCGCGGTCGCGGCAGACGTCGCCCGCGGAATTGCAGATGCGCGTGCTGAAGACGAGCTCGCGCCGCGGCAGCGCCGGGTCGTACGTGAAGAGCACGTGATTCGTGGTTAGGCGCTCGTCGTCGCGGAAGTAGTACTCGACGACGAGTCCGTCGTAGGCAGCGAGGATCGTCGCTCCGGCGAGGTCCGGCTGGTTCATGCGCTGGATCCGCTCGCCCACACCGCGGTCACGGCGCACGACGTCGCGAGCTGAGAGCGGCGTGTCGCTCACGAGGAACACCGCGGCATTCGCGAGCGCGACGGCGGCAACGACAAACGGCAACGCGCGCGGCATCCGCGCGCCGCGGGCGAGCGCGACCGCGCCGCGCGCCGCGATGACGCAGAGCCCGGGGAGCATGCTGAAGATGTAGCCGTACTCACCGACGTGGATCGGCACGTAGATCGCGAGCGGCGTGAGCGTCCAAAGCAGAACGAACGCGACCCGGCCCCCGTCGCTGAGCTCGATCCGCCGCGCGCCCGCCGAGAGCGGCACGGCGACGAGCAGTGCCGCAAGGAAGTACAGGCCGCGTCCGAGGAAGCGCGTCAGCTCGTAGATGTTCCCGTAGAGCGCGCGAAGGCCGAGGTCGCCGAACACGCTGTAACGCTCGTCGACGAACTGCCCCTGCACGCGAAGCGCCTCCAGCAGCGCGGCCACCCCACCGTCCAGCGACGCGGACGCGAAGAACCACACGAGCACCAGCAGCATGCCGAGCGCGGCGCACGCCACGGCCCACAGCAGCGGCACCGAAACCGCTGTGATGAGCCAAAGCGGCGCGAGGAAGACCGCCAGGTCGGTTCGGAAGCCGATCGCGATCCCGTACGCGGCGGTCGCGACCAGCAGGCGCGGCCCGCGAGCCGTTTCCGCGCGCAGCGCGAGCCAGAACAACAGCGCGCAGCCGATCGAGAGGGCCGCGAGGAGCGTGTAGGGATACGCCACGCCGCCGTACGCCCAGAACGTCACCGCGGTCAACAGGAACGCGCCGCTCGCGCGCGCGGTCCGCTCGTCATAGAGCCGCGCCGCGAAGAGGTAGAGCAACGCGACGGCCGCGGCGCCGGCCACGAGGCTCACGATCGTCATCGCGCGATTCGGATCGCCGACGAACGCGTACATCGCGCGGACCAGCAGGACGTAATAGAGGTAGCCGGGCGCCTGCGGCCGTTGATCGAGCGGATCGAAACGCTCGATGGCGCGCGCGTAGAGGATCGAATCGTGCGCCCAGAGGAACTCCGTTTGGAAGGGAATGCGCGTGAGCACCCCGAGCGCGAAGAAGATCCCGGCCACGCGCAAGGACATGCAGCCGTAGTGTGGCGGCTCGCCGCGAGCGGTACTCCGGTACCGATCCGACGGGCAATGCCGCGCGCCGCGCGCGGCGCCGACGCTGCGCCGGAATGGCCACAGCCGTCGCGCCTCAGCAGACGGCGCGCTCTGTCGCGCGCGTCGCGGCGTGCGCGCTGTGGGGGCTGGAGAGCGCGATGGTCACGGTCGAGGCCGACGTCGCCAACGGCCTGCCCTCGTTCACGGTCGTCGGCATGCCCGACGCCGCGGTGTCCGAAGCGCGCGAGCGCGTGCGCGCCGCGATCCGCAACTCGAGCTTCGAGTTCCCGCTGCGTCGCGTCGTGGTAAACCTCGCGCCGGCGGAGCGCCGCAAGGAGGGCACCGGTTTCGACCTTGCCATCGCGCTCGGCGTGCTGCGCGCGACGGGTCAGCTCACGCGTGACACCGACGCGCTGTGTCTCGGCGAGCTCGCCCTGGATGGAACACTCCGACCGGTGCGCGGCGTCATGGCTCGCGTACGACGCGCGGTGCTGGCCGGCGTGTCCACCGCGTTCGTCGCGCACGAGAACGCGGCCGAGGCGGCCGCGCTCGGCGCCGAGGCATTCGGCTTCGCGTCACTGCGTGAGGTCGTGGAGCACGTCGAAGGACGCGTGCGACAGGCGCCGTCGCCCGCGCCTTCGCCGGCACCGCGGCCGCCGCATCCCGTCGATCTCGCCGACATCGCGGGGCACGAAACGCCCAAGCGCGCTCTCGAGGTCGCGGCCGCCGGCGGACACAGCCTGCTGTTCGTCGGGCCGCCCGGGACTGGCAAGACGCTCCTCGCGCGCGCGATCGCGTCGCTGCTTCCGGCTCTCGATCCCGACGAGGCGATCGTCGCGAGCGCGGTCCACAGCGTCGCCGGTCTCATCGATCCCGAGCGCCCGCTTCTCGGCGCGCGTCCGTTCCGCGCCCCACATCACACCGCGTCGCATCTCGCGTTGGTCGGCGGTGGCTCGCCGCCGCGGCCCGGAGAGGTGAGCCTCGCCCATGGCGGCGCGCTGTTCCTGGACGAGCTCGCGGAGTTCTCGCCCTCGGTCCTCGAGACCCTGCGAGAGCCGCTCGAAGAAGGCGCGGTCACGATCTCGCGCGCGGGCACGGCGGCCACGTACCCCGCGCGCTTCACGCTCGTCGCGGCGATGAATCCCTGTCCGTGCGGGCACGCGGGTGATCCGGCGGAACAGTGCACCTGCCTGCCGGATGCCGTCGACCGCTATCACGCGCGCCTGTCTGGCCCGCTGCTTGATCGCATCGATCTGCGCGTGCACGTCCCGCGTATTGCGTACGAGGAGCTGCGCGAAAGCGGTCGCGAGCCGTCGAGCACGGTCCGCGAGCGGGTGGTCGCGGCGCGCGAGCGCATGCGCGGGCGGCTCGCCGGGACGGGCCGCCGGTGCAACGCCGAGCTGACCGTCGCCGAGGTGCGACGGCACTGCCGCCTCGCGAGCGAAGCCGAGACGCTGGCGGCGGAGGCCGTGCGCGGTCGCCGCCTTTCGGCGCGCGGGTTCCATCGCGTGCTCCGCGTCGCGCGAACGGTCGCGGACCTCGCGGGCCGCGACGACATCCGCACCGCCGACCTCGCTTTCGCGCTGCTTCTTCGCGCACAGGCGTGATCGCGGTCACGCCGAGCGACCCGCGCTATCCGCCGCGCGCTCTCGATCTCGAGCACCCACCCGATCCGCTGTGGATCGACGGCGACGCAACGGCTCTCGCCGCGCGAGCCGTGGCGATCGTGGGGACGCGGCGCATGACGGTGTACGGCGAACGCGTGGCCCGCGAGCTCGCCGGCGCGTGGGCCAGCGCGGGGGTGGTCGTCCTGTCGGGTCTCGCGCAGGGGATCGACAGCGCGGCGCATCGCGGCGCGCTCGATGCCGGGGGTCGCACCGTGGCCGTGCTCGGCGAGGGGGTCGCGCTGTTCCTTGCAACGGTGCGCGGCCGGCGCCGACCGCTCGTGCCGCGCATACGAGCGAACGGTGCGCTGGTGTCGCAGTACGCGCCCAACTTCTGCGCGCAGCCGTGGACCTTCGCGAAGCGGAACGCGACGATCGCGGCGCTCGCCGAGGCGGTCGTCGTGGTCGAGGCGGGCGAGCGGTCTGGCGCGCTCATCACCGCCGAAGACGCGCGCCGCCTCGGGCGACCTCTCTTTGCGGTACCCGGCCCGCTGGGCTCCGCCGCATCCGTCGGTACAAACGCACTCATCGCGTCCGGGGAGGCACGAGCGTTGGTCAGCGCGGTCGCACTGCTCGACGTGCTCGGGCTATCGGCTCCGGCGGCGATGGCGTCGCCGGCGGACCCGGTCCTCGCGGCGCTCGCGGTCACTGCTCTTGGCGCTGACGAGCTGCGACGACGCGTGCGGATGACGGAGAGCGAGCTTGCTGACCGCCTGCTGCGCCTCGAGCTTGCGGGTCTGGTCACGAAGACACCGGATGGACGCTACCGCGGCCGCTAGCTGATACCCCGCCGCGACACAGAAAGGGCGCGTTCGGAGGAGTCTCACGCGGGGGTGCGGGATGGGCGTGATCCCAGTTCAGTTTGGGCATGCTTCGGCGAAGAGCGCTGACAACTGCCGTCTATGCGCCGAGATGAATGCGCCCGACGGCGGCCTCGCGTCAGCGATGCGCCTCCTGCGCCACATCGCCCCGCTCGCCGTGGCCGCCACCGTCGGTCTGCTCCTGGCCGTCGTCGACCGCGGGCCCGCAGCGCTCCTGGGCGGCGGCGTCGCCGCCGGCATCGCGGCGTGCGCGGTGTACGTCTGGTCCGCCCGTCGGAGTCTCCTGCGGAGTGCCCATGAGGCGCACGCCAGGGAGCTGAACGCGGTGGTCCAGGATGCCGACAGTCGCGTCGAGCTCGTCGTCAAGCAGTTCGAATGGACGGTCGGTGACTTCGCCAAGCTCAGGAGCAGGTTCGAAGAGGCCGAGGCTTCCGTGCGAGGGCTCACGGAGCGCGGTCGGGAGCGCGAGCACCAGAACGAGCAGCTCGTGCGCCAGATCTCGCGGCTGCGCGAGCGTCTCACGGAGATCGCGATGGCCGCGTCGTTGACCCAGGCCGGCAAAGAGCTCCCGCCGCCACACTTGTTCGAGGCCATCCACTTCACCTGGGGACTTCACCTCGACGGTCCGCGAGCCAGGCTCGAGCTCCAGACCGTCGCGAGCGGCGAGAGCCCCACGCGGATCCGCGTCATGGATCGTGACGGCCAGATCGTCGCGGTCAGCGGCATGGCCGTCGTGTCTCTCGACGGCGATCTGGAGTTCCAGCTCGAGCCACCACTCGATCTCATCGCCGACCTCGATGAGGGGCGGGAGATCAACTACGCGATCGAAGCGCTCGTCGAGCAGGAGTGGAAGCCCGTTCGGCTCAAGGACACCGGCAGGCGGACCAGCAGCGTCGTCGACGTCCAGGGCCGGCTCTCGCGTGTCCCCGATACGTCGGACGCGTCGTGGTTTGCCAGTTCAGTGGATGGACGGCGTTCCACGCTGAACTGATCCCGGATAGCCGGTCACGGCGAACGACGCGAGGGACCACCCGCGCCCTGAGTCTCGGGCCGACCTGTCTCGTCAGTACGACGCAGCCAGCAGCTTGGTCGGGTCAGCCTGCAAAGGGATGATGTTCGCGGTGCGCAGCGTCGCGGTGTCGAGCACCGCGACCGCGTGCTGGAGACCGGCGAGCGCGACATAGAGCTCGTCGGCGTTCGGCGAGATCGCGATGTCGACCACCGAGCCGAGGAACGACGTGCGTGCGCGCACATGTTCGTTGCCCAGGTCGATCGCGAGCACGCCGTTCGCGGTGCCCACGTAGAGCGCTTCCTCACGAGGTGAGACCGCGATCGCGGTGGCCTCGCCGTCGATCGCGATGCGCTGCACGACCGCGTACTGCTCGGTGTCGACGACGTTGATCACGTTCTTGCCGCGTATCGCGGTGTAGATACGCGTCCCCGATCCGTTCATCGACATCGCGCCCGCCGGTCCGTCAAGAGGGATCGTGTAAGGGGTGCGCCCGCCGAGGTTGAGGTAGAGGAGGTCGATCCCGCGCGGCGTCGCGACGAAGATGTGGTTGTGCTTGTAGCTCGGTGCCAGGTCCTGCGGCGTGCTCGAATACGCGAAGAACTCCTGCTGCCCGGTGCGGAGATCGATCTGCTGCGCCCCGCGCCCCCCGACGATGAGCGCGGAGATGCCGTCGCGGTTCGCGCCGACGATCCCACCGTCGATCGCGACCGTGCGCGTGCTCGTCTCGCCGCCCTGGAGGTCCCACGTCGTCAGCGTCTTTCCGTCCAGAGCGAGGAGCGTTCGACCGTCGGTCTGAAGGGCTACGGACGAGGCCTGCACCGCGGACGTCGCCAGCTTCGCGTCGTGCGGCCTGCCGATGCCCACTGCGCCGCCGGAGATCACGACGAGACGCACCTCGCGCGCCGGTCGCGCGAGCGGCGGCCGGTAGTGATCGATGGTCGCGCCTCGCTTCTTCTTCCAGCCGTCGCGCTCGGAGAATGGGTACGCGTCGACCGCGGCACCGGGTCCCTGGATCGCATACGGCGTGTCACCGATGAAGTCCCTATCTCCGTCAGTGCCCTGGTAGTCCGCCCACCAGTTGCCTTCCTTATCTCGGCGTCGTACCACTTGTTGGCGTCGGGGTTGTTGTCGCTGACCTGTGGTGAGTTGCCAGCGACGTTGTTGCGGAAGACCCGGTTGTTGCGTGCGTCGCTGAACCAGATGCCCCAGTTCACGTTGTTCTCGATCGTGTTCTCCACGATGCGGTTGCCGGTGCTTCGGTAGAGGTAGATGCCGTAGCCGCCGGGGCTATTGTAGGTCTGCCGGACGAGGTTGTTGCCTTCGACGAGGCTGTCGTTCGCGTCCTGCAGGTGCAGCCCGTAGATGTTGCCGACGACGGTCGAGCGGCGGATCACGCTCTCGTTCGAGGCATGGATGTAGAAGCCGTACCTGCTCCGCTGGCTCGTGACGTCCTCGATGCGCGACTTCGCCATGTCGACGAAGTAGATGCCGGTGGAGAACTCGCTGATCGTTCCGTTGCGGATCGTGACGCCGGTGTGGCCGCCGGTGCGCACGCCGACGCTGTCGAGCTGTGGCTGCGGCCAGGTCTGGGGCCCCATCCCCGGTCCCGTGATCGTCCGACCACCCAGGTCGAGCGTGACGTTGTCCGCGACGATCACGAACGCGTCGCCGCTGCACTTCAGGTCGTTCGCGAGCATGAAGTTGCTGGTGATGCGCTGACCGCACTGGGCGCTCTGCGCGGCGACGCCGAGCGCCGGTGTCGGAGTCGCTGCGGCGCCGAGCGCCGTCGTAGGCTCTGCCGCCGCCGAGGTGGCGGGCGAGGCCTGCGGGCTGGGGGCGGCCGCTCCGACGGGGCCGACCGGCCCGGGTTGGCAAGCCGCGGCCGCGACGACGAGCAGCGCGACACCAGCGGCCCTGACGCGCATTATCGAAAGCCTATACAAGGGCGTCACGCGCGGGTTCCATAACACTCTCTGCGTGCGGGAGGAAGCGCAGCGCATCGACGGCCGGCTGGAGGGCACGCTGCGCGTTCCCGACACCGAGCCGCGCGCGATCGTGGTCATCGCGCACCCGCTGCCGACGCACGGTGGCGAGATGCGCAATCCGCTGGTCGCCGGCATCGCGCGCGCCTGCGCCGAGCGCGGCTGGTACGCCCTGCGATTCAACTTCCGCGGCGTCGGCGCGAGCGCCGGGACATGGACCGGCGGGCGCGAGGAGGCGGATGACGTCGGCGCCGCGGTCGCGCACGCGCGCGACGTCGCACCGGGGCTGCCGGTCGGTCTCGTCGGTTACAGCTTCGGCGCGCTGATGACCCTGCGCTGGCTGTCACGCGGTGGACCGGTCGACGCGCTCGCGCTCGTCGGTCTGCCGCTCCGGTCGGTCACCGGACGCGACAACGATCTGCCGCCGGTGCCCGATGGGACGTTCGTCGTCGCGGCTGAGCGCGACCAGTTCGGCACCGCGGCCGAGCTGCGCGAACGCTTGCCGAAGGCACGCATCGCTGAGGTGCGCGGCGCCGATCACTTCTTCGTCGGACAGCGCGATGAGCTGCAGCGACTGGTGACCGAGGAGCTGGCGCGGACGTTAGGATGACGGTCCCATGACCGCGGAGGTGAGCATTCCGATGACCGAATCTGCGGCCAAGCAGACGCGGAAGCGGATCCTGACGGGCGATCGCCCGACGGGCCGCCTGCACGTGGGGAACTACGTCGGCACGCTCGCGAACCGGGTGAAGCTCCAGGACTCGTACGAGACGTTCCTGCTCGTGGCGGACCACCACATGCTCACCACGAAGCTCGACGGTCTGGGCGAGATCGAGCAGAACATCCGTGAGGACGTCATCGATAACCTCGCGGTGGGCGTCGATCCGGAGAAGGTCACCTACATCCTGCAGTCGCTGGTACCGCAGATCTCCGAGCTTCATCTGTACTTCTCGATGCTCGTGTCGGTGCCACGCGTGCAGCGGATCCCGACGCTGAAGGACCAGCTGCGGGATCACGGTCTCGCGCAGCCGACCTACGGACTGCTCGGCTATCCGGTCCTTCAGGCCGCGGACATCCTCGTCGTCAAGGGCGACCTCGTGCCGGTCGGTCGTGATCAGGAGTCGCACATCGAGCTCACGCGCGAGATCGCGCGGCGCTTCAACGAGCTCTTCGCGCCGGTCTTCCCAGTGCCCGAGTCGCTGATCCCCGACATGGGGCTGCTCCCCGGCATCGACGGACGGGAGAAGATGGGGAAGAGCCTCGACAACGCGATCTACCTCGGAGACGACGCGAAGACGGTGGAGAAGAAGGTCATGTCGATGTATACCGATCCGAATCGCGTGCGCGCGGACACGCCCGGCCGCGTCGAAGGAAATCCGGTGTTCATCTACCACGACACGTTCAACACGGACAAGGCCGAGGTCGATGATCTCAAGTCGCGCTATCGCGAGGGGAAGGTCGGCGACGTCGAAGTGAAGCGCAAGCTCCTCGCGGCGATGGAGAAGTTCCTCGCTCCGATCCGCGAGCGCCGCGCCGAGCTCGCCGCGCGTCCGAAGCTCGTCGACGAGATCCTCGCGGCCGGCAGCGAGCGCGCGCGGCGCGAGGCCGCCGCGACCCTCCATGAGGTCCGTCAGGCGATGCATCTCGACTACTTCGGGCGCTAGTCGCTTTGCCCCGCCTCTATGCGCTGATCCTCTCGGGCGGCGCGGGCACGCGGCTCTGGCCACTCTCGCGACGCGAGCGGCCAAAGCAGTTCCTGCAGCTCACCGGTGAGCGCACGCTGCTTCAGGACACCGTCGAGCGCGTCGTCGAGATCATCCCCCTCGAGCGCATCTTCGTGGTCGCACCGCCGGAGCACCGCCACCTCATCCACGAGCAGCTGCCCGAGCTGCGCGCGGACCACGTCGTCGTCGAGCCGTATCCGCGCGGGAACGCCGCGGCGATCGGTCTCGCGATGGCGGCGCTGCACGGGTTCGACCCCGACGCCGTCGTCGCCATCCTGCCATCGGACCATGTCATCGAGCGGCGCGGGAAGTTCCGAGAGGTGCTCATCGCCGCGACGGCCGCGGCCGAAGCGGGCCATCTGGTGACGCTGGGCATCGAGCCCGAGAGCCCGGACACGGGTTTCGGCTACATCGAGGCGGGGGACCGCCTCGACCTCGGGGCGCCGCTGCCGGTGCACGCGGTCAAGCGCTTCATCGAGAAGCCGAAGCGCGACGCGGCGGAGAAGATGGTCGCGGCGGGCGGGCACTTCTGGAACGCCGGGATGTTCGTCTGGCGCGTCGCAGAGATCGTGAAAGCGTTCGAGGAGCACCTCCCCAAGACGGCGAAGGCGCTGCACGCGCTGGCTGACGCGGTCGGCACACCGCGCTACGAGGGTGTGCTGGCGGAGGTGTGGGAGGAAACAGACAAGACGACGATCGACTACGGCATCCTCGAGAAGGCGAAGAACGTGGCGGTCGTGCCGGCGGACATCGGCTGGCACGACGTCGGGAGCTGGGGCCGCCTCGCCTCCATCGTCCAGCGCGCCGACAACTGGTCGTCGGACGGGCACGTGGCGATCGGCGCCGGAGACAACTACGCCTGGGCGCCGGGGAAGCTCGTCGCGCTGGTCGGCGTCGAAGGGCTGATCGTCGTGGACACGCCCGACGCCCTGCTGATCGCCTCGAAAGAGCATGCCGAGGAGGTAAAGGACGTCGTCGACCACCTCCGCCGGGAGGAGCGCGAAGAGCTCCTTTAGGCCGTCGGGAGAGGCTGAAAGACCGAAGGCGCCGATGGCCGGAGCGCCGGGCAGAGGGCCGTTGGAACAGTGCCTCTAGCCGTGGCATTTAAAGTGGTAGTAGCGGTAGGGGCGCCCGTGAGGGCGCTTTTCGTTATGTGAAAGGCGGTCGGTCGGATTGGCGGACGTCAAACAGGACCTGGTGGTGGTGGAGTCGCCCACCAAGGCCAGGACGCTCGAACGGATGCTCGGTCCCGGCTACAAGGTCGAGGCCTCGTACGGCCATATCCGAGACCTGCCGAAGTCGAAGCTCGGGATCGACCTCAAGACGTTTGCTCCCGAGTACGTCGTCCCCGACGATTCCGAGAAACACGCGCGCCTCCTCCGTAGGGAGGCGAAGTCCGCGCCGCACATCTGGCTCGCCACCGACCTCGACCGCGAGGGCGAGGCGATCGCCTGGCATCTCGCCGAGATCATCGGCGGCGCGAAGAGCAAGATGCGCCGCGTCACGTTCCACGAGATCACGCCCGCGGCGATCGCCGACGCGTTCAAGCATCCGCGCGACATCGACCAGGATCTGGTGAACGCGCAACAGGCGCGCCGCGTCGTCGACCGTCTCGTGGGCTACACGATGTCGCCGCTCCTCTGGAAGAAGATCCGCTACGGACTGTCCGCCGGCCGCGTCCAGTCGGTCGCCCTGCGTCTCATCGTGGACCGCGAGCGCGAGATCCAGGCGTTCAAGGCCGAGGAGTACTGGAGCATCGACGCGCTCCTCGCGAATCACGCCGGTGAATCGTTCACCGCCGAGGTCATCCAGCACAAGGGTCACAAGGTCCATATCACCAGCGGCGAGGCAGCCGACAAGCATCGCGCGTCGCTCGCGGACGCGAAGTACGTCGTAAAGAGCCTCGAGAAACGCGAAAGCTCGCGGAACGCCGCGCCAGCGTTCACGACGTCGACGCTGCAGCAGGACGCATCGCGCAAGCTCGGCTTCTCGGTGAAGCGCACGATGGTCCTCGCGCAGCAGCTCTACGAGGGCGTCTCGCTCGGCGACATGCCGGTCGGCTTCATCACCTATATGCGCACCGACTCACTGCACGTGGCGGAGAGCGCGCTGCGTCAGGCCAAGGACGTGATCACGAAGGAGTTCGGGGCGCAGTACGCGCTCGACAAGCCACGTCACTACAAGACGCGTTCGAAGGGCGCGCAGGAGGCGCACGAGGCGATCCGCCCAACGGATCTGTCGCGCACGCCCATCTACGCGAAGAAGTACCTCAAGCCGGACCAGCTGAGGCTCTACACGCTCATCTGGCAGCGGACACTCGCATCGCAGATGGCGCCCGCGAAGTTCGAGAACACGCGCCTCGATGTGGACGCCGGTCCGTACGTCCTGCGCGCGAACGGGCGCCGCGTCACGTTCGACGGCTTCATCCGCGTATATGCCGAGGGCACCGACGAGCCGGAGAAGGAGGTCGCGCCGCTCCCCGAGGTCACAGCCGGCGAGGACCTGAAGCTCCTCGCTCTCGACGCGGCGCAGCACTTCACGCAGCCGCCGCCGCGTTTCACCGAGGCCTCGCTGGTGAAGACGCTCGAAGAGCACGGCATCGGGCGTCCCTCGACCTACGCGCCGACGATCTCGACCCTCACCGGGCGCAAGTACGTACGCAAGGAAGGGCGAGCGCTCATGCCCGAGGACGTCGGCTTCGTGGTGACCGACTTCCTGAAGGAGCACTTCCCGGACATCGTCGACCTGGGCTTCACCGCGCGCATGGAGCTCGACCTCGACCGCATCGCCGGTGGCGAGACGGAGTGGGTGCCGGTCGTGCGCGATTTCTTCACGCCGTTCATCAAGCTCGTCGAGGAGAAGACGAAGTCGGTGAAGAAGTCGGACATCACCGAGGAGAAGACGGATCGGATCTGCCCCAAGTGCGGACGGCCGGTGATCATCAAGCTCGGTCGGTTCGGACGCTTCTACTCCTGCACCGGCTTCAAGAAGACGAAGAAGGGCGCGCCGCAGCCGCCCGGCGCGTGCGACTACTCCGAGCCGCTCGAGGGTCAGCAGGAGCCGCAGCTCGAGATCATCGAAGGCGAGATGTGCCCCGACTGCGGCAAGCCGCTCGCGCGCCGCCGCGGCAGGTTCGGTCCGTTCATCGGCTGCACCGGCTACCCGGACTGCAAGTACATCAAGAAGACGCAGGTGAAGACCGGTGTGACCTGCCCGCTGTGCGGTCAGGGCGAGCTGGTCCAGCGCCGCGGACGCGGGCGTTCGCTCTTCTACGGCTGCGAGCGCTACCCCGAGTGCACGTTCACGGCGCGTCAGCTGCCCGGCAAAGAAGAGCCAGGCAAAGAAGCGTCCGGCAAAGACGCCGCGTGACGAGCGGGGACGTCACCTGAGGGCGACGGCGGCGACCGAGAACGACGTCCAGCGCTGGGACGAGCTGGTCGTCGCGACCGGACAGCCGCACGTCCTGCAGTCCGCCGGCTGGGCCGAGCTCAAGGCCGCCACCGGTTGGAGCGTTCGCCGCTTCGTGCTCGACGGCGGCGTCGCGCAGGTCCTGCTCAAGTCATTGCCGCTGGGTCTCTCCGTCGCGTACGCGCCGCGTGGTCCGCTCGTAGCGCCCGAGCGACTCGCCGATGCGATCGCCGCCGTCCGCGACGCGCTGGCTCGCGAGCGCTGCGCGAGCCTGCTCTGTGATCCGGAAGCGCCGGACGATCCGGCGGTGCGCGCGAGCCTCGCGCGTTTGGGTGTCCGTGCATCGCCCGTGTTCGTACAGCCGCGCCGAACGCTGCTGATGGACCTGTCGCGGGACAACGAGGAGCTGCTCGCGGCGATGCGCAAGAAGACGCGGCAGTACATCCACAAAGCGGAGCGGGCGGCTGTCGTGACCGAGGAGACGCGCGACCTCGACCGGTTCCTGAAGGTGCTCGGCGCGGTCGCTCAGCGCGACCGGTTCGCGGTGCATTCGCGCGACTACTTCGAGCGGCTGCTTGCGGCGTTCGGCGACCGCGCGCACGTGATGCTCGCGCGTGTGGGGGAAGAGGACGCGGGCGCGCTGCTGCTCGTGCGGATGGCCGATCGCGCCTGGGAGCTCTACGGCGGATGGAGCGGCGCGCACGCCGAGGCTCGACCGTTCTATCTGCTCAAATGGCGCGCGATGCTGCGCATGCGCCAGCTCGGGGTCCGCCGGTACGACATGTGCGGGCTCGCCGAGGGCGCCGACGATCCGCTCGCCGGCGTGGAGAACTTCAAGCTGGGGTACGGCGGCGACGTCACGACGTGGATCGGCGCGCTCGAGACACCGGTGCGCGCGATGCTCTATCCGCTCTGGCAGCTCGCCGCGCGCCGGCGTCTTGCGCGCTCGGCCGCCTGATGGACGCGCCGCGTGGCTGGGACGATGCGGCGGCGCGCTCGCCGTGGGGTCACGTGATGCAGTCGTCGGTCTGGGCCGCGGTGCGCGAGCGCCAAGGGTGGCGGGCGGAGTACGTGCGCATCGGCGACGAGCTGCCCGTCGCGCTCGTGCTCTGGAAGGACGCGCCCCTGGGCCAGTGCATCGCATACGTGCCGCGCGGTCCCATCGTCGCGCCGGGCGATAGCGCGGGGCTGCTCCGCGCCCTCAAGCGACTCGCGGATCTGGCGCGCGAACGGAGGGCGGTGTTCCTGAAGGTCGATCCCGAGCTCGCGTCTGAGTTCGCCGGCGAGCCGCTTCGCGAGGCGGGCTTCGTGCGCTCGTCGCAGGACATCCAGCCGGTGCTCGCCACGCTCGAGCTCGACCTCGGTCCTGACGAGGACGCGCTCCTGTCAGGGATGGAGAAGGACACGCGCTGGAGCGTGAGGCAGGGGCCGAAGCGCGGCGTCTCGGTCAGCGAGGTGACCGACGATGCCGGACTCCGGGCGTTTTACGATCTTTACGCACAGACCGGACGGCGCGCCGAGTTCATCACCCGCGCCCCCGACTACTACCGGTCGCTGTGGCGCGCGCTGATCGATGAGCGACTCGCGACGCTCCGTGTCGCGTACGTCGACGGCAGTCCTGTCGCCGGGGCGATGACCTGGCGCTGCGGTGAGCGCGTCTTGTACCAGACCGGCGCGACCAACGATGCGGCGCGCAAGAGCCACGCGGCGTACACGCTCCTCTGGGAGTGCATCATCGGAGCGAAGCGGGAGGGCGCGAAGCGTTTCGACTTCGGTGGGATACCGACGAACGTCGAGCGAAAGGACGATCCGATGTACGGGCCGTATCTCTTCAAACGCGGCTTTGGGGGCAAAGTGCTCCGCTGGGTCGGGGCGCACGATGCCGTGCCGCGGCCGATCGTCTATCGCTCGTACCTGTTGGCCGAGCCTGCGTACACCGCCGCCCTGCGCCTCGTCGGTCGTGTGCGCGGATAGGTCGCATTGAAGCTCGGTCCGCTCCTCGCGAGCGCGAACGTCCCGGTGCCCGCGGGCGCCGAGGAGCTTGACGTGCGCGCGATCGCGTACGACTCGCGCAAGGCCGCGCCCGGATCGCTCTTCGTCGCGATAGCGGGATTCCACCGCGACGGGCATGACTTCGTGACCGACGCCGTGAAGCGTGGCGCGGTCGCCGTCGTGGCTCAGCGCAAGCTCCGGTCGAAGGTTCCGGTCGCTGTCGTCGCGGACAGCCGCGCCGCGCTGGCCGATCTCGCGGCCGAGCTGTTCGAACACCCGACGCGCAAGCTGAAGCTCGTCGGGGTGACCGGCACCGACGGGAAGACCACCACCGTGCATCTCGTCTCGGATGTCCTCGAGGCAGGCGGCGAGCACACCGGGTTCGCCACGACGGTCGATTTCAAGATCGCCGACCACATCTCGGCGAACGACACGCGGCAGAGCACACAGGAGGCGGTCGAGATCCAGGAGTTCTTCGCCGAGCTGCTCGTCGCCGGCGGAACATGGGGCGTGCTCGAGGCGACATCGCACGCGCTCGCCCTGCGCAAGCTTCGGGGCACCGAGGTCGACATCGCGGTCTTCACGAACCTCTCGCCCGAGCACCTCGATTTCCATGGAACGCTGCAGAGCTACCTCGAGGCGAAGGGGATCCTCTTCGACATGCTCGGCCAGGGGACGGATAAGGGCGTGCCGAAGACCGCCGTGCTGAACGCCGACGATCCGCACTGGCAGTACCTCGTCGATCGCGCGGCCGGCGCGAAGGTCATCACCTACGGGATCGATGCGCACGCCGACGTACAAGGGACCGTGCTCGCGGCCGACGCGAGCGGCTCGCGCGTGCGTGTCGAGGCGCGCGGCGAGACCGTCGAGATCGCGCTGCCGCTCGTCGGTCGCTTCAACGTTCACAACGCGCTCGCCGCCATCGCCGCGGGTCTCGCGGCCGGCGTGCCACTCGCGAAGGCGCGCGACGCGCTGCAGCGCGCCAAGCCGGTGCGCGGTCGCATGGAGCGCGTCGACCGCGGCCAGCCCTTCAGCGTGATCGTGGACTACGCGCACACGCCCGAGTCCCTCGACAAGGTGCTCGCCCTGCTGCGCCCACTCACCAAGGGTCGGCTCATCGCCGTGTTCGGCAGCGCCGGTGAACGCGACCGCACGAAGCGACCGCGCCTAGCCGAGGTCGCGGCGAAGCACACCGACTTCTTCGTGATCACCCAGGAGGACCCCCGCCTCGAGGACCCCGCGACGATCCTCGCCGAGATCGAAGCGGGCGCGACCGCCGCGGGAAAAACGCGCGGGACCGATTACGCGGTCATCGACGATCGTCGCGAGGCGGTGCGCGATGCGCTGCGCCGCGCGCAGGCCGGCGATACGGTGCTGCTCGCGGGCAAGGGCCACGAGGGCTCGATCATCGTCGGCGAGGAGAAGCGGCCGTGGGACGAGGCCGCCGTGGCGCGGGACGCGCTCCGCGAGCTCGGCTACGCGGCGTGACGCGTCAGGTGCGGCCGACCCGCGGCTCGCGTGGCGCCGCGCTCGGGCAGACGCGCGCGCTGGCCCGGCACAGCCGCGAGCTGGTCGCGCAGCTGCGCACGGAGATCGGCGTGCCGGCGCGTCCGAACGGTCGGCCGGCGCTCCTGATGCTCATGGGCTTCCCCGGAGCGGGAAAGTCGCACTGCGCGCGCCTTCTCGCAGCCCGGCTGGGCGCGGCCCACGTGGCGACCGACCACCTCCGCAGCCGTCTGTTCATCGCGGCGTCGTACGCCGACGAGGAGAATCGCGCCGTGTTCACCGTGGCCGAGGCGCTCGTCGAGGAGCTGCTGGGTGAGGGACACGTCGTCGTTCTCGACGCGACGAATCTCGTAGCCCGATACCGCGCGCCGATGGAGAGCGTGGCGAGTCGCCGCGGTGTGACGCCGCTGCACGTTCTCGTCGTCGCGGACGATGCGGATGCACGCACTCGCCTGGCCGCGCGCGCCGTGGCCCGGGCGGACGGCGACCACTCGGACGCCGACGTCGGCGTCTACGAGCGGATGCGCCACCGGGGATTCGAGCCGCCCGAGCGGTTCGTCGAGCTCCAGAACGGACCGGACCTCGCCGCCGAGATCGAGCGCATCGCGGGCCTGGCGTGAGGCGCCACTTGCGCGAGCTCGTGTTCGCCGTGATCGCGATCGCGCT
This sequence comes from Chloroflexota bacterium, assembly GCA_031395235.1. Lineage (GTDB taxonomy): Bacteria > Chloroflexota > Limnocylindria > P2-11E > P2-11E > CF-39. The sequence goes on along the minus strand of JANNUM010000547.1, from coordinate 678 downwards.
CGTGATCGGCTACGGCGTGCTCGGCTCCCGCGCAGCCCCGCTCGTGCTGCCGGCCGGCTCACCGACCCCGACCCCGACGAAGCCGGTGAGTGCGGTCTCCGCGCCGCAGATCCCGGGAACGATCGCGTTCGCGCTTCGCGGCGACGTCTACATGCTTCGCGATGGGAAGTACGTGAGCGTCACGTCCGATTCTCGGTCCAACCAGCCGGATCTGTCGGAGGACGGACGCACGCTGCTGTTCGTGCGCGCCGAAGCGATCAACGGCAGGCGCAGCGTCGATGGCCAGATCACTCCCGCGATCCTCCGCTACACGGACATCGTGAAGAAGGACCCGAGCGGTGGCGTGGAGTCGATCGTGCTGAGCGGACTCCGGACCGAGTCGGCGGGTGGGTTCCACCTCGTGGCCTGGCGCAACGCACCGGCGTTGTCACCCGATGGCAGGCGCTTCGCGGTCGTGACCGATGCGGGGAATGGGGGATCGGCCCTCGAGGTCTACGACCTCCAGACCGGCAAGCTCGACTCCCTGCTATCGCAAGGCTCGAACCTGGCCGACTCGACGTGGTCGCCGGACGGAAAGACGATCGCGGTGACCTCATACGCGCTGGGCGAGCCGCGCATCCTGATGATCGCGGTGAGCAGCGGGGTCGCGGTGCCGCTGGGGATCAAGGGCGCGGCGGG
>JANNUM010000522.1:0-2873 GCA_031395235.1 Chloroflexota bacterium | reverse complement strand
CGGGCGAGCGCCCTCTCGACCTGATCCCAGAGGCCCGGGGGGAGCTTCTTGTCCGACGCGAAATAGGCGTTGCACGCCTCCGTGGTGATCGTGAAGCCCGGCGGCACCGGGAGGCCGGCGTTGGTCATCTCCGCGATGCCGGCGCCTTTTCCACCGAGGAGCGCGCGCATCTTGGCGTTACCTTCGGCCTTGCCGTCGACGAAGACGTAGACCCACTTCTTCGCCTTACTGGTCGTCTTCCTCCGCGTCGCGCGCCGCCGTGCGGGCACTTGGACACCTCCGGTTCGGATCGGCTGATATTGGCAGATTTCCTGCTCCGCTGATCCGCGGTGCGTGAGCCTGCGCTACATTCGCCGTCCTTGTACGAACGACCGGGTTACCGCACGCTCCTCGGCCGCGTCCGCGACAACGTGCGGCTCTACATCCGCAAACAGCTCGAGCTGCCGCGACAGGAGATCGCGGAGATCGTGCAGGCGAACCTGCGCGCGGCGATGTGGCTCGCCATCGCGCTCGCGTTCGTGCTCTGCACCTTCGTCGCTCTCACCGTGACGATCATCGCGGTCATCGCGATCTGGTGGCCATTTCCGCTCGCGGCGCTCGCTACCCTGCTTATCTTCCTCGCACTGGCCGGGCTCACCGGCTACGTCGGTTACAAGAAGCTGGAGCTACGCGGTCCCACACGGTCGATCAATTCACTAAAGGAGACGATGCGTTGGGCGAAAGCCCGTCTGCTCGGACGGAGCGCGAGCTAGCCGATCTTCGCGCGAGCCTCGATGTCGACCTCGCCGAGCTGCGGAGCCGCGTCCGCGAGGACATCGACCCGCGCCGCCTCGTGCGCCGCCAGCCGTTGGCGGTGTTCGGGACGCTCGGATCGATCGCCGCTCTGGGCGCGGTGACCGTCGCGCGCGGCATCCGGGAGCGCCGGCTGCGTCGTGGCGACACCGACCTCGACGCGGTCATCGCGCGCCTCGGCGGTCGCGTCGACAAGCTCAAGGGCAAGGCCCGCAAGCGGCTGCGCGCGACGCTTCGCAAGGAGATCGCTGAGGTCGAGCAGGGGCCGAAGGCGCAGCAGATGCTGTGGGAATCCGCGAGCGGCGCGCTCACGGCTGCCCTCACGCTCGTGGCGAGTCGCTTCGCGTCACGCCTCCTCGGCGACGAAGAGCTGCCCGAAGAGTCCTAGGCCAAGAGAAAGCCGACGAACATCACCGACACGCCGATGAGGTTCGTCAGCTCGAGGATCCCGGAAGCGCCGGTGAACGCGGCGGTGCCGCCGGCCGCGGCGATGAAGACGCCGACTGCGATGATCACGTTCGCGAGCGCGCGCCGTCCCTGATCACGCCGTCGCAAGAAGACCCAGGCCGACCACAACGCGCCGCCGATGAGGACGATGCTGCCTCCGCCACTGCCGATCGCGGCCAGGATCCGCGGAATCGAGCCATCGGGGAATCCCTTGCCGGTGTCGACGGCGACCGCGATGTCTACCGGCGTGGCGAACACCGCGTAGACGGCGACGGCTGAAAGCGCCAGGACCGCGCCGAGTGCCGCACGGCCGTATCGCGGCGCGACGATGAAAACGGTACCGAGCGCGAGCCACGCGACGTTGGCGATCGCGCCGAAGAGATAGAAGAGCCGGTACTCGATGTCGGTCGCGCCACCGGTGCGTGCGAGGAAGCCCATGAATGCCGCGACTGCGAAGAGCAGGAGACCGACGGCCCAGGCGAGAAGCGAAGGCCGCCGCTTCCGGGTGTAGCGCAGCGCCACGGCTACGGCGAACGTGCCAGAGACGAGTGTGGTGACGAGCGGCAGGAGCACGGCCCGAGGTTAGCGCCGGCGGATGATCAGCGCCGTCGCGACGATACCCAGGATTGCGGCATTTATGAGTGGCACCGCGGTCGCTTCGGAGCCCGCCGGTCGACCACGCGATAGCGATCGCGATGATCGGATCGCGCGTGCCCGCGGAGGCCGCGGCCGAGAACACATCGCGCCTCAGCGCGAGCGCTACCGCGCCCGCGACGACGAGCGTGAACGCCAGGGCGATGAGCGCGATGACGACAGTGCCCGCGTCGATCGGCGCGCCGCTCGCGACCGCGAGCACGATCACCGCGAGCGCGGCAACATAGCCGGCCCATCGCAGCGGCACGCGGAGCCGGTCGCGGACCGCAGGCATCGCGCCGGCGGCAAGCGACGCGATGACGAAGGCCTGCGCGGCCGTGAGCGCCTGTGGTCCCGCGCCGGGCCGCGTAGCGACGAGCACGAACGACAGGATCACGGTGCCGAGCAGAAGCGCGCCCGCCGTGTCCGATCGCCGACCACCTGCCGCGCTGACAAGAGCAGGCGCGAGAAGCGCCCCGGGCGTGAGCGCGAGCGCGACCAGACCCACCGCGTTGGCTGGCTCGAGACGGTCCGCGACCGCGAACGCGAGAGGGAGGCTCACGGCGTACGGCGCGATGACGAGCACAAGATTCGGGAGCCGCCGCAGTCCGAGCAGCGCGAGGAACGGCGTGCGCGCGCCGTGCGCGGCGAGATATAGGAGGACGGCGACTGCAGCCGCGCTAGGCGCCGAGCCGCTCCTGCAACGCGGGAACGAGCTCCGCGATGGGTACGCGGACCTGCGCCATGGTGTCGCGGTCGCGGATCGTGACCGCGCGGTCCTCGAGGGAATCGAAGTCGACGGTGACGCACAGTGGCGTCCCGATCTCGTCCTGCCGGCGATAGCGGCGCCCGATGGCCTGCGTCTCGTCGTAGGTGCTCATGAAGTGGGGACGGACCGCGGCCGAAACCTCGCGCGCGAGCGGCGTGAGCTTCTCGTTCTTCGACAGCGGCAGCACCGCGACCTTGTACGGCGCGAGCGTGTGATGGAGCCGCAGGACGAC
>JANNUM010000489.1:0-1578 GCA_031395235.1 Chloroflexota bacterium | reverse complement strand
CGACCGAGCGTCTTCGACAGGTGCGCGACCAGGAGCTCCTCGGCGTACACCTGCAGCTTGCTGCCGAACCCGCCGCCCACCTCGGGCGCGATGACGCGCACTTTGTTCTGCGACAGGCCGAGGTTGACCGCGAGGATGAGCTGGACGAAGTGCGGGATCTGTGTGCTCGTCCATACGGTGAGCTCGCCGGCCTCGAACTTCGCGACGACCGAGCGCGGCTCCATCGCGTTCGGGATGAGCCGCTGGTTGACGATGTGCACCTTCACCGTAGCCTCGGCGTCGCGGAACGCCTTGTCGATGTCCCCACCCTTCACGGGATAGGTGAAGACGAGATTCGTTCCCAGCTCTTCGTGGAGGATGGGTGCGCCCGGCTCGAGCGCCTTCGTCCCGTCGACGACGACGGGCAGCGGCTCGTAGTCGACCGTCACCATGTCGGCCGCGCGCTTCGCGGCCTGCCGGGAATCGGCGACGACGGCCGCGATCGCGTCTCCGGCATAGCGCGCCTTGTCGGTCGCCAGCGGCATGTGCTTGGAGCCATTCATGCTCGGCACCGTGATGAACACCGGGAGCACGCCCGTCGCCTCGACATCCTTGCCGGTCAGCACGGCGACGACGCCGGGCTCCTTGCGCGCCGCCGCCGTGTCGATGCGCCGGATCCGCGCGTGGGCATGCGGGCTCCTGACGAGCGAGACGTAGACGATGCCGGGCAGGGTCACGTCGTCGGTGAAGATGCCGCGACCGGTGATGAGCTTTGGATCTTCCTTGCGCGGTGTACGGGTGCCGATGTAGGTCGTCGGTGTGGCGGCGGTCATCTCTTCACCTCCGCGGGCGCCTTTATGGGCGTCGCCGCGCCGCGCATCTCGGTCGCTGCCGAGCGGACCGCGTTGACGATGTTGTGATAACCGGTGCAGCGGCAGAGGTTCCCCTTGATCGCGTGGCGGATCTCGGCGTCGGTCGGGGCGGCGTTCCGGCCCAAGAGGTCGATCGCCGTGATCATCAGGCCGGGGGTGCAGAAACCGCATTGCAGCGCATGCTCGGCGCTGAACGCGCGCTGGATCGGATGGAGCTCGCCATCCTTCGCGAGACCCTCGACGGTGACGATCTCCGCGCCATCCGCCTGCGCGGCCAGGACCGTGCAGGACTTCACCGCGCTGCCATCGATGAGCACGGTGCACGCGCCACATTGACTCGTGTCACAGCCAACGTGCGTGCCGGTGAGCCGGAGCTTGTCGCGGAGCAGCTCCACCAAGAGCAGCGATGGCTCGATCTCCAGGACCTGCTCGGTGCGATTGACCGTTACGGTGATCTTGGCCACGCGACACCTCCCCACATCGTGCGCGGTGGGATACGGACGCAGCGCCAGGGCGGACCGTGCACGCGCAAGTGCCCGAAGGTCATCGCCGCCCCCTTGTAGCTCCCCAGCCGCGGAACCCCGGCGTCAGGCTAGTCCTCTGCGTATCGAGCGGTCAAACAAGGACGTGGCTGCGCTACTCTCGGCGCCCGTGGCAAAGCGTCCGGTCGGAGAGGAGACCGAAGGGATCTGGGAGATCCGGCACGGCCGTGTGCGCGCGAAGCCAC
>JANNUM010000474.1:0-5492 GCA_031395235.1 Chloroflexota bacterium | reverse complement strand
ACGGCCCGATCACCGCGAACGTCGAGGCGATGGGCATCCACCACGCCTGGGGGCGCACGTACAAGGACCTCTACCAGCGCTACAAGGCGATGCAGGGCTGCGAGCTTCGCTGGCAGAGCGGCTTTGACTGCCAGGGTCTGTGGGTCGAGGTGCAGGTCGAGCGGGAGCTGAACCTCAACAGCAAGCGCGACATCGAGTCGTACGGCATCGATCGCTTCTCCCGCGCGTGCCGCGCGCGAGTGGACCGCTCCGCCGCGGCGATCACCAAGCACGACATCCGCCTGGGACGCTGGATGGACTGGGAGACCTCCTACTACACGTACACCGACAACAACATCTCGCACATCTGGCACGTACTGAAGCTCTGCCATGAGAAGGGCTGGCTCTACAAGGGCCACCGCGCCATGCCGTGGTGCGCGCGTTGCGGCACGGCGTTGTCCGAGCACGAGATGACCGGCTCGTACAAGGAGATGACGCACACATCTCTATACGTAAGGTTTCCAGTCGTTCGGCCGGGTCCGGCTTCGCCGGCCCCGGCCGGGCCCCCTTCAGAGGCTGAATCGTTCCTCGCGTGGACCACCACGCCGTGGACGCTGCCGGCGAACGTCGCGCTCGCCGTGCGTCCGGACCTCGACTACGCGCGCGTGCGCGTCCGCGCGGACGGAGCATCGGCGCCGGAGGTCCTGATCCTGTCCGCCGCCGTCTTCCGGCAAACGAAGTGGCACGACGCGGAGCTACTGGAGACGTTCAAGGGAAAGACGCTGCTCGGGCTGCGCTTCTCCGGTCCGTTCGACGATCTGCCGATCGGGGCGCAGACCAAGCCAGGACATCGCGTGATCGCGTGGGACGAGGTCGGCGAGGCCGAGGGCACCGGCATCGTGCACATCGCGCCGGGCTGTGGGGCCGAGGACTTCGGCCTCTCGAAGACCGAGAAGCTGCCGGTCGTCGTGCCCATCGACGAGAACGGGCGCTTCAACAGGGGCTTTGGGTGGCTCGAGGGCAAGGAGGCGCGCGACGTCGCGCACGAGATCGCGGACGACCTACGGTCGCGCGGCCGTCTCCGGCGCGAGCTGCCGTACACGCACTCCTATCCGATCTGCTGGCGCTGCAAAGAGGAGATCGTCTTCCGCGTCGCCGACGAGTGGTTCATCTCGATGGAGCAGATCCGGCCGCTGATGAAGGAGGCCGCGTCGAAGGTCGGCTGGCTCCCGCAATCCATCGGCCACCGCATGCAGAACTGGCTCGACAACATGGGCGACTGGAACATCAGCCGCAAGCGCTACTGGGGCCTGCCGCTGCCCTTCTATACGTGCGCGAAGGGGCACTTCTTCGTGGTCGGCAGCCAGGAGGAGCTGCGCGAACGCGCGCTCCGCGGTCTCGACCAGCTCGAGGAGCTCCACCGCCCGTGGATCGATGAGGTCGCCCTCGCGTGTCCCGAGTGCCGCGCGGAGAGCGTGCGCGTGAAAGAGGTCGGTGACGCATGGCTCGACGCCGGGATCGTGCCGTTCTCGACCCTCCGCTGGTGGGACGATCGCGCGTACTGGGAGAAGTGGTATCCGGCGGACTTCATCACCGAGAACCTCGAGCAGGTCCGCCTCTGGTACTACTCGCAGTTGTTCTTCAGCGTCGTGCTCACCGGTCGCGCGCCGTACGAGGTGTGCCTCTCCAACGAGTTCGTGTACGACGAGAGCGGCGAGGAGTTCCACAAGACAGGCGACAACTTCATCGACCTCCCGCAGGCAGCGGAGCGCGCCGGCGCCGACGTCGTCCGGTGGTACTACGCCCGCCACGACGTCGCCGAGAAGGTCCTCTTCGGCTACAACGTCCTGAGCGAAGTCAAGCGAAAGCTCCTTGTGCTGTGGAACACGTATTCGTTCTTCGTGACCTACGCGAATCTCGACGCGTTCGATCCGAACGAAGCGCAGGTCCCGCTCGGCGAGCGTCCGCTCATCGACCGGTGGCTCCTGTCAGCGCTCGAGCGGCTCGTACGCGACTGCCGGTCCGCGCTGGATCAGTACGACTCGCAGACCGCGGCGCTGCGGATGGAATCGTTCTGGGACGACCTGTCCACCTGGTACATCCGCCGCAACCGGCGGCGGTTCTGGAAGGCCGAGTCGCGCCGCGACTCGCTTGCCGCGTACCAGACCCTCTACGAGGCGCTGACGACGCTCGCGCGGCTGTTCGCCCCGATCATGCCCTTCCTCGCCGAGTCGCTGCATCAGAACCTCGTGCGCCAGGCGGTCCGCGGCGCTCCGGCATCGGTGCACCTCATGCCGTATCCGGAGGTGCGCGCAGAGCGCATCGACGACGACCTCGAGCGGCGCATGCGCGCCGCGATGCGCGTCGTGTCACTTGGCCGCACCGCGCGGTCCGCCGCGAAGACGAAGGTGCGGACGCCGCTGCCGAAGCTGATCGCCGTCTTCGATCCGAACGACCGCGACCGGGGCGCGCTCGACGGCCAGGACGAGCTGGCGGCGATCATCCGCGACGAGCTCAACGTGAAGGGCTTCGAGGTGCGCGATCGCGCTGAGGGTCTGGTGCGGGAGACCGTGAAGCCGGAGCTCAAGGCGCTCGGCCCGAAGCTGGGCAAGGATCTGCCGCGCGTGCGCCAGGCCCTAGCGGATGGCCGCTATACCCGACGCGACGGCAACACCCTGGTCGAGGGGTTCACGCTCTCACTGAACGAGGTGCTCCTTAGCCACGAGGGCACGCCAGGACACGCGGTCGGCCGTGACGCGGGCGCGATCGCCGCGCTCGTCACGGAGACCACGCCGGAGCTCGAGGCCGAAGGGCTCGCGCGCGAGCTCGCGCATCACGAGAACAACATGCGCAAGGAGGCTGGTCTCGATATCGCCGACCGAATCACGCTTCGGTACGACGGCCCTCTTGGGCAGACGATCGAGCGCTTCGGCGATTTCCTCGCCGGCGAGGTCCTCGCGACGGCGATCACCCCCGGCGTGAACGGTCGCGGGCACCGCTGGGAGGGCGAGCTCAACGGCGTGAAGGGGACACTGGAGATCGAGCGCGCGTAGGACGCGCGGGCGACTCAGAGGACCGCGCTGCGGAGCGCCGCGGCGACGAGACGCGGGGCGCGCCGACGCGCCGGACCGGTGAGTGCCGTGCGCCAGGTCGGGTAGGAGAGCAGCGCATGCGCGAGCGCGATCGCATCTGCAGCACGGATGTGTAGCGCGCCGCGACGTGCGAGGTCGTTCATCGTGCGCGTGATCAGCGCGAGGCGCACGTTGTCGAGATCCCGCAGCGGCGACGCGACGACCCGTGGCAGCGCGCCGTCGACGAGCGTCTCGAGCAGCACCGACTCGAGGCGGTACTCGCGGTCGTGCAGCGCGACCAGCTCGTTGAGGATCGTCTCGGGCACCTCCGACCTCGGCCGCCAGCGCTCGACCCGCGTGATCTGTGCGGTGGCGCGACGTCGCAGGGCCTGCTCCACGAGACGCTCCTTCGATGCGGCATGCAGATACAGCGTCCGCGGCGCCACGTGCGCGCGCCGCGCGACGTCGGTCATGCGGAGCGCGTGGTAACCGCGCCGCGCGACCTCACGTAACGCAGCGGTCTCGATCGCCGCGCTGGTGCGCGCGACGTTGCGTGCGCGCTCGCGCTGTACATACGTTCGAGTATTCACTGCAGTGTCACTGTAACGAATCGAGCGGGAATGCTCGACGCAAGGGCTGTCCACTGTTACGCTTGTTCCTCTTGACCGCTCTCGCTTTCGTCTTCCCCGGGCAAGGCTCTCAGGCCGTCGGCATGGGCCGCGACGTGTACGAGACCTCGGCCGCCGCGCGCGCGATCTTCGACGAGGCCGACCGCGTGCTCGGGTACAAGCTCTCAGAGCTCTGCTTCGCCGGTCCTGCCGAACGTCTCAACGACACGGCGGTCGCACAGCCGGCGGTGCTCGCGACGAGCGTCGCGCTGTTCGAAGCGATGGTCGAGTCGGTGACACAGAAGATCGGACGCCGCGTGACGGATGGCAGCGAGCCGCGTGGCGTGATGGCGCTGCCGGAGCATCTGCGTCCGGCATTCGTCGCCGGCCATTCACTCGGTGAGTTCACCGCGCTCGTCACCGCGGGCGTCCTGCCTTTCTCCGACGCCCTGCGGCTCGTGGCCGAGCGCGGCAAGCTCGCCTCCACGCGCGGTGCGCGCGGAGCGATGGCCGCGATCATCGGGCTCTCCGCACAGGAGGTCGAGCGCGTCATCGCCGAGACCGTGGAGCCAGGCACCGTGGTCGTCGCGAATGACAACGGTCCGATGCAGGTGACGATCGCCGGCGACGATGCTGGCATCCGCGCGGTGACCGAGGCGCTCGAGAAGCGCGGTGCGAAGAAGGTCGTGCCGCTGCGCATCTCGGCGCCGTTCCACCTTCCAGACATGGGTCGCATCGGGCCCGACCTGCGCGCGTTCATGCAGACGCTCCGCTTCCGCGAGCCGGTCGTTCCGATCGTCGCCAACGTGAGCGCCCTGCCGCACCTCGGCGCGTCCGCGATCCAGGAGGCGCTCGTGCGCCACCTGTCGAATCGCGTCGAATGGCTCAAGTCGGTCCGCTACATGGTCGAGCGCGGTGCATCGACGTTCGTCGAGATCGGCGCCGGCCAGGTCGTGAACGGGCTGGTGAAGCGCATCGCCGACGTCAAGCTCTTGAACGTTTCCGACACAGGCTCGCTCGCCGGCGCGCTCCGCACTCTCGGCGAACGCGCGCATTCCGTCATAGCGCGGTGATCCGGCGGGTCGTCGTCACCGGCATCGGCACGGTGACGCCCGTTGGTCTGGACGTCGCTACGACCTGGGACTCTCTCATCAAGGGCCGGAGCGGTTTGGGGCGCATCACGCGCTTCGATCCGGCGCCGTACGAGACGCAGATCGCCGGCGAGGTCAAAGGTTTCGAGGCAACTGCGTATATGGATCGCAAGGACGTCAGGCGGACGGACCGATTCACGCATTACGCCGTCGCCGCCGCGTGCCAGGCGCTGACGGACGCGAAGCTCGAGAAGGTCTCGGATCCCGAGCGCGTCGGCACGGCCATCGCCACCGGCGTGGGTGGTCTCGAAACGCTGATCGACGGGATCCTGCTGATGGAGCAACGCGGCCCGTCACGGCTGTCCCCGTTCCTGGTGCCGATGCTCATGGCGAACGCGGCGTCGGCACAGGTCTCGATGCAGTTCGGCCTGAGTGGTCCGAGCCTGACGCACGTGTCGGCCTGCGCCTCGAGCTCGCACGCGATCGGCGAGGGCGGCGACATCATCCGCCGCGGCCAGGCCGACGTGATGGTGGCTGGAGGCTCCGAGGCGGCCGTCCTCGCGATCGGCATCGCGGCGTTCTCGGCCATGCACGCCACCAGTCGCCGCAACGACGCGCCCGAGGCGGCCTCACGCCCGTTCGACAAGGACCGCGACGGCTTCGTGCTGTCGGAGGGCGCGGCGGTGGTGGTGCTCGAGGAGCGCGAGCACGCCCGCGCCCGCGGCGCGCGCATCTACGGCGAG
>JANNUM010000473.1:0-4678 GCA_031395235.1 Chloroflexota bacterium | reverse complement strand
CTCGGCACGCACATCTGGGACGGCAACGCATACGCGCCGTACTGGGTGGAGCGGGCTCGCTTCGAGGGGGACGCTGGGCGCAACTACGGTCAGCAGTGGCGCGACTGGATCGCGCCGGGTGGGCGGCACGTCGACCAGCTCGCAGACGTGATCCGCGGCATCCGCGAGCGACCCGAGAGCCGCCGTCACGTGGTGACGGCGTGGAACCCTGGGGAGCTCGATGCGACGTCGCTGCCCGCCTGTCACGCGCTGTTCCAGTTCTTCGTCACCGATGGCAAGCTGAGCGTGATGATGTATCAGCGCTCATGCGATCTCTTCCTCGGGGTACCGTTCAACATCGCCGAGTACGCGGTGATGCTCCACCTCATTGCGCAGATCACCAAGCTCGAGCCGTACGAATTCGTGCATGTGCTCGCGGACGCTCACGTCTATCGCGATCACGTCGAGGCCGCGCGCGAGCAGCTCGGGCGCGAGCCATTCCCGTCGCCGACACTGTCGCTCGATCCGTCGCTGCGCTCGCTGGACGACGTGACCGCGCGGTATCGTGACATCCTCGCGCGTGCGCGCGCGGGTGAGGCGCCCGGTCCACTGCTCGATGGTGTCGCGCGTCTCGTCGGCTACCAGAGCCACTCATCGATCAAGGCGAAGATGGCGGTCTAGCGATCATCTCCTTCGTCGTCGCGTACGACCGCGGGCGTGCGATAGGGAAGGACAACCGTCTGCCCTGGCGCCTCCCCGACGACATGAAGCACGTGCGGAGCGTGACCATGGGCAAGCCGCTGATCATGGGCCGCCGCACGTGGGACTCCATCGGGCGGCCGCTGCCCGGTCGCACGAGCATCGTCCTCACGCGCGACCGTGGGTTCCGCTGCGACGGTTGCCTCGTCGCGCGCACGCCCGATGAGGCGCTGAAGCTCGCCGGCGCGGCGCCGGAGATCATCGTCTTCGGCGGCGCGCGCGTGTTCGAAGAGTTCCTGCCGCGTGCCGACCGCATCTACCTCACCGAGGTCGAGGCGGAGGTCCACGGCGACAAGCATTTCCCCAAGCTCGATCCGGCCGAGTGGCGCGAGGTCGAGCGGACCCGTCATGCCGCCGACGAACGCCACGCCCACGCGTTCAGCTTCGTGACGCTCGACCGCGTGCGGCGTTGACCGCCGCGGGATTCGTCTGGGATCAGCGTGTCGCGACGCACGTGTACCGCGACGACCATCCGCTCAAGCCGAAGCGCCTCATCGGCGTGCACGACACGCTCGAGCGGCTCGGCGCGTTCGCGCGTGACGGTGCGCGCGTGCTCGCGCCGCGTGCGGCGACGCGCGCGGAGATCGAGCGTATCCACGACGCCGACTACGTGGAGGCGGTCATGCGGGCATCGCGTGACCCGGAGGGCGATTACGACGAGTGGGGCTTATCCGCGTGGGGTGACACACCGCCGTTCGCCGGGATGCACGACGTGTCACTGCTGACGACCGGCGGGACGCTTGGCGCGATGGAGGAAGTACTGGCTGGCAAGTTGCGCGTCGCGGTGAACTTCTCGGGTGGACTGCATCACGCGATGCGCCGCAACGCCTCCGGCTTCTGCATCTACAACGATCCGGCCATCGTCTGCGGCGTGCTCGCGGACAAAGACATGAAAGTCGCGTACGTCGACATCGACGCGCATCACGGGGACGGCGTGCAGGCCGCGTTCTATGACACGGACCAGGTGCTCACGATCAGCCTGCACCAGTACGGGATCATGCCCGACGTCCGGCGTCCATTCTTCCCCGGGACAGGAACGGCCGACGAGCGCGGCCGTGGCAGAGGCGCGGGGTACAGCATCAACGTCGCGCTGCCGCCGTACACCGACGGTGCCGCGTACGTGCGAGCGTTCGATGCGGTCGTCCCGCCGCTCCTCGAGCGTTACCGTCCTGACGTGCTCGTGACGCAGCAGGGCATCGACTCGCATTTCGACGATCCGCTCACGAACCTCATGGTGTCCACGCAGGCGCGTGAGCACCTCGTGCGGGGCTTCGCGGCCTCGAAGTGGCCGTGGGTCGCGATGGGCGGCGGCGGTTATTCGCTCGACGCGGTGCGCCGCGCGTGGTCGATGGAATTCCTGGTCATGCTCGGGGCGCCGATCCCCGCGGAGCTCCACGATGTGGATCCGCCGGAGTGGACCGGCGATCGACGCAAACAAGTCGACGCGGCAGTCGACACGGCGATAACTGGAGCGCTCGATGCCGCTTGGACATGAGCCGCGACCCTTGATCACGATCGGTGCGGCATGGACCTGAGCGACGAGCCGATCGTGGCGCTCGCGCGCTCGCCGAGCGCAGGCGCGCCGATCGTCCTCGCGCGCGGCCGGCTCCTCTCAGCGGTGCTGCTCGTGTTCGCGGCCACGCTCGTCTCGGGACTCGGCGCCGTCCGGATGTCCGGGGAGACCTATCTCGACGACCTGTTCTTCGGCGCGACACGCCATCCCATCATCACCGCAATGCTCCAGACGATCGGCACCGAGCGCACGGCGGTCCTTATCTATCTCGTGCAGCGCTCGTTCGATGCCATCCTCGTCGCGACCGCGGTCACGCCGATCTTCGTCTGGCTCCTCGGCTCGAGCGCGGTCCAGGCCTCGGCGCGGCTGGCCGGCATCCGCCGCCCCTACCTGCCGCTCCTGGTGTTCTTCGGGTACGCCGCGGCGCTCACGCTCATCCCCGCGAACGCCGCGTCGCTCGCCCTTGGATCGCGCGCCACGGTCGGGGCGCAGTTCGCGCAGCTCATCGGCCTGGTCTGCCTGGTCTGGCTCGGCGTCATCGCGTACCGCGGGGTGCGCGCGTATTACGAAGTCGACCAGAGTCGCGCGACGCGGATCCTCGTCGTCGCGCTGGTGCTGTTCTACCTCGTCCCGCTCATCGTCATCGTCGGCGCGGCCGTCTCGATCATCGTTGTCGCCCTCATCCTCGGGTACTTCTGATGCGCCGTCTGGCGGCCGTCTTCACGCTCCGCTGCCCGCGCTGCCTGAGCGGTCGCGTGTGGCGGCGCTTCGTCTCGATGAACGCGGCGTGCCCGGTGTGTAGCTTCGTGTTCGAGCGCGAGTCCGGGTACTTCGCAGGAGCGATGGTCGTGAGCTACGTCCTCGCGGTGCCGATCCTCGCCGCGATGGTCATCACGCTCATCATTCTCGGCGGCCTCGATGCCGTCGTCGCGCTCATCATCGGGAACACGGCGTATCTCGTGCTCGTGCCGTTCATCTTCCGATATTCGCGCGTGGTGTGGCTCCATCTCGATTGGCTGATCGATCCCGGCGAGCGACTCTGACGGCGACGCGATGCGCGCGGACGCGGACGTGCTCATCGTGGGCGCGAGCCACGGCGGACTCGCGGTCGCTCACGGTCTTGTGGGTGCCGGGCGCGACGTCCTTCTCATCGACGCGCACGCGCGCGTGGGTGAAGCGTGGCGCACGCGCTGGGATTCGCTGCGTCTGTTCACACCGCGGGAGCTCGACACGCTGCCCGAGATCCCGTTCCCAACCGGCGACGACCCGTTCCCCAACAAAGACGAGGTCGCTGACTACCAGGAGCGGTACGGCCGCGAGATGGGATTCCCTCTGCGCCTCGGTATCGGCGTGCGTGCCCTTCGGCGGACAGGCGATCTCTTCGAGGCCACCGTGGGCGCCGACGTCATCCGCGCGCGATCGGTGGTCATCGCGGGGGGCGACTACCACACGCCCCTCGTGCCCGCTTTCGCCACGAGGATCGATCCAGCGGTGCTGCAATTGCACAGCAGCGAATACCGCAGAGCGCGCGATCTTCCCGAGGGGCCGGTCGTCGTCGTCGGCGCGGCGAACTCCGGCGGCGAGATCGCGGTCGAGGTGGCGCGCGAACGGCCGACCACGATCGCGATCGGAACGCGCAAGCCGTTACCGCCCAAGCGTTGGCGCTCGCCGACGTGGTGGAAGCTCGCGCTCCTCCGGGATCGCCTTTTCCACGAGCGCACCGCGACGATCGGCTGGCTGCCATGGCCATTACGCGCCGGCGGTTATCTCGAGGCTGATCTTGATCGCGCCGCCCGCGACCACGGCCTCAAGCTGGTTCGGCGCGCGGTGGACGCCGTTGGCGACACCGTGCGCTTCGCCGATGACGGTGCCGCGACCGCGCGTACGGTGATCTGGGCCACCGGTTATCGCGCCGACCACTCCTGGATCGACGCGCCGAAGCAGAACGGCGTCATCGTCATCGGCCGGCACGGACGCGCCTCGCTGCCAGGCCTTCATTTCGTGCGAGGCCGCTTCCTCTTCGCGATCTCGCGTCATGCGCGCGACGTCGCGCGCGACGTCGGTCACAAGGGCTGACGCCGAGCGCGACGATGAGCAGCGCGACGAAGATGCCCTGCAACGGCTGCACGAGCGGCTCGGTCGCGCAGTACAGAGCGCGGATGAGCAGGGCAGCAGGGAGCCTGCCAAGCGGCTAACCTGCCGAGCATGGAGGCGTTCCCCTTTCGCCATCGTCAGCGCGTGCGCTTCGGCGAAACGGACATGCAGAACGTCGTGTACTACGCGAACTATCTGCTCTACGCGGAGGTCGGACGAGGCGCATATCTGCGCGAGCTGGGCTTCGTGTACGGCGATATCGTCGCCAAGGGTCTCGACTTCACGATTGGCGAGGCGCGCGTCCGCTATCGCGCACCGCTGCGATTCGACGAA
>JANNUM010000454.1:0-3712 GCA_031395235.1 Chloroflexota bacterium | reverse complement strand
CAGCTTCGCCGTCGCGACGCGCTCGACCATCTGCTCGCGCGCCATCCGGTACGCGATGAGGTCTTTGACGGTGATCATCTTCAAGGCATGCCGCTTCGCGAAGCGCTTGAGCTCCGGGAGGCGCGACATCGAGCCGTCCGGATTGGTGATCTCGCAGATCACGCCGACGGGCTGCAGGCCGGCCAGCCGGCAGAGATCCACAGCGGCCTCGGTCTGGCCGGCCCGCACCAGCACGCCGCCATCACGAGCGCGCAGCGGGAACATGTGTCCGGGCTTGACCAGGTCGTGGGCCTTCGCTTTCGGGTCCGCGAGGACCCGGATCGTGCGCGCCCGGTCCGCGGCGCTGATCCCGGTGGTGATGCCCTCACGCGCGTCGACCGTCACGCTGAACGCCGTGCCGAGACGGGCTTCGTTGCGCTGCACCATCTGCGGCAGGTCCAGCTGCTCGAGCCGCTCGGTGGTCATCGGCACGCAGATCACGCCGCTGGCGTACTTGCGGATGAACGCGACCATCTCGGGGGTGCACGCCTCGGCCGCCATCGTGAGGTCACCCTCGTTCTCGCGGTCCTCGTCGTCGACGACGATGATCATCCGACCGGCCGCAATCTCGGCGATGGCCTCTTCGACGGTGCTGAACGGTGGCTGTGCAGACACGACCCGCGGGTGGCGCGTGATCTTCGAGCGCGTGATCCGCTTCGAGGTGGAAGCCTTCTTCACACGTCCAGTTTAGGTCACGACTTCCGCAGCAGACGCTCCACGTACTTCGCCACGATGTCGACTTCGAGGTTGACCGCCTCGCCGACGCGAAGCGCGCCGAGCGTGGTGCGCTCGGCGGTGTGGGGAATGAGCGCGACCTCGAAGTACGTCTTCCCGAGGCCGGCGATCGTGAGACTCACGCCGTCGATCGTGATGAAGCCCTTCATGACGACGTAGCGCGCGGTCATCTTTGGCAGCGCGAAGCGCAGTCGCGCGCCATCGCCCGCCGCGTGCCGCGCGACGAGCTTCGTGGTGCCGTCGACATGACCCTGGACGAAATGGCCGCCAAGCGCGGTCTCGGGTGTCGCGGCGCGCTCGAGATTCACGCGGGTGCCGCGCATCAGGCCGCCGAGGGTCGTGCGCGCGATGGTCTCCGGCACGACGTCCGACGCGAACCCGCGGTCGTCGCGGTCGATGACCGTGAGACACGCGCCCGCGACGTTGACGCTGTCGTCGACCGAGAGGCGGTCGAGGACGCGAGCGCAGGCGATCTCCAGCCGCGAGCCCGACGCCGTCGCGCTCACGTGGCGTACGGTGCCGAGCTCCTCGACGATCCCGGTGAACACCCTAGAGGTCTCCTTCGATCGCGACGTCCTCGCCGAAGCGTCGGACGCGCACGTTCTTCAGCTCGGTCGTGTCCGTGACGCCCGCGAGCGCAGGCGGTCCGTCGCCGCCGGCGATCGGCGCGGTGATGATCATGAGCCGATCCGCCAGCCCCGCCCGCACGAGCGCACCCGCGACGCGCGGTCCGGCTTCGGACAGCACGGTGTTGACGCCGTGTTCGCCCAGCCAGCGCATCGCGGCGCCGAGGTCGAGGCCGCCTTCGCTACGCGGCAGCGTCGTCAGCAGGACGCCCGCCTCGCGAAGCTTGTTCGTGCGCCGGGCATCGGCGTCGCGCGCGACGAACAGCACCGTGTGCTGCGGGTCCTTCGCGCGGACGACCTTCGCGTTCGGCGGCGTGCGGGCGTCGGTGTCAACGATGACCCGCAGCGGGTCGCGCCCTTTGACCTCGCGCACCGTCAGCGCGGGATCATCCGCGAGGACCGTGCCGATGCCAACGAGCACGGCGTCCGACCGGTCGCGAAGTCGATGCACTTCGCGCAGGGCGCGCTTGCCGACGAGGTAACGGCGGCCGCGAGCGGTCACGCGGCCGTCGAGCGTCGTCGCGAGCTTCACCAGCACGAACGGCCGTCCGCGGCGCACGCGGCTGACGAAACCCTCGTTGAGTCGGAGCGCTTCCGCTTCGAGAACGCCTTGCTCCACTTCGACACCCGAAGCCTTCAGCTGCCGGAAGCCTTTGCCGTCGGTGCGGGGGTCCACGTCGCGCATCGCCGCGACGACACGGCGCACTCCGGCCTTCACGATCGCGTCGACGCAGGGCGGCGTGCGGCCGTGGTGTGCGCACGGCTCGAGCGTGGTGTAGAGCGTGGCACCCCTCGCGGCGTCGCCCGCTTTCGCGAGCGCGTTGACTTCGGCGTGCGGCTCGCCCGCGGCGCGGTGATAACCCTCGCCCACGACCTCACCGTCGCGGACCACGACCGTACCCACCATCGGGTTCGGGCTCGTTCGTCCGGCCGCGCGCGCCGCGAGACGCAGCGCGCGTCGCATGTACGTCGTGTCGTCGCCGCTCATCGGTTGTAGTCTGCGGCCTCGCCCTGGATCTCGATCCCGGCAACAAGTTCGTGCGCACGGACTGGGAGCTCGACGACGTCGAGAAGCGGCTCGAGATCTACATGCGCCGCGCGAGCGATCTGGTGCTCGCCAAGACGAAGGCCTACGACGGCACGCCGCGCGAGGCTGCGTTCATCGTCGCGGTCGAGCGCGTCGCGAGCGCGATCGAGAAGCGGGGGATCTTCCCCTAGACGTCGCCGAAGTGATACTTCGACGCCTAACGGCGACTCGCGCGGGTCGGCGAACGAGAAGGAGGCACCATGCCGCACTATCTATCGAGGTTCAGCTACACGCCGGAGACTTGGGCCAGGCTGATCGGCAAACCAGAGGACCGCCGAAAGGCCGCTCAGTCGTACATCGAGTCGGTCGGTGGGAAGCTCCACGGGTTCTGGTACGCCTTCGGCACACACGACGGCTACAGCCTGTGGGAGGCCCCCGACAACGTGTCCATGGCCGCGGTCGCGCTGGCGATCGGTGCCGGCGGTGCGCTTAGCTCGTTGGAAACGACAGTCCTCCTGACCGTCGACGAAACGATGGATGCCCTGCGGAAGGCGAAGCAAGTCCAGTACCGAGCGCCCGGCACGTAGCGGGTCGCGGCTCGCTGGCGTGAGGCGTCCGACCTACACCACGCCTCGAGCGTCCCGATCAGCGCGCGACGGCCGCGGCGAAGCGCGCGGCCGGGGCGATCTCCTGCGCCGGCATCAAGGTAGAGGTGATCAGCATGACGGTGTAGCGACGCTTCCCCGTGACGAACGTGGCGCGGAGAGCGTATTGCCCGCCGTTGCGGAATCGCTGCCCGGTCGCTCCTGCCACTCCAGGAATCTCGAACACCGACCCGCCATATAGGCATGCGTTCCGAGTCGCGCCCTCGTCGAACGAAAGCGCGCCGTCAACGCTCCAGAACTCATGGACATACTCGAGGAATCCTCCCGGCTGGGAACCCGAGTTGAACGTCTGGGCATACGCCCATAGCAGACCGTTCCGTACGGCGAGCTCTCGCGACTGACCCCACACGTCCGGTCCGAAGATGTCCTGGGTCGTTCTCAAGAACGCGCCGGTATTGAACTGCGTATACGGATAGATCGGGGACTCAGCCAGAACGTATTGGCCGAGTGGTGGTGGCGTTGTGTCCGGCGGTGGCACGGTAGGCGAGGGCGCGGGCTGGCTCACTGGACCGGCCGCCGCAACACGAGCAGGCCGCATTCGATCGAGGAACCCATCGAGGTCCGCGCACGCGACCTCGACGATCGGTGTCGCTGTGGGCGTTGGGGAAGGCGTCGGCCAT
>JANNUM010000430.1:0-4093 GCA_031395235.1 Chloroflexota bacterium | reverse complement strand
GATGCTGCCGTCCGGCGCTTCGACGCTGACGCGTAGGAGCGTCGGGTCTTTCATGAGGTTTTCCCAGTAGCGCCACTCCGCCGCGCTGCCCTGCTCCATCCAGTGCTGTTCGCGGTTGCGTTCCGCGACGAAGGCGTCGCGGTCGCCGTCCGCGAACTCGCGCGCCCGGTAGCCCGCCGGTAGGCGTGTGCTAAGACCAAGGACATCGGCAACGGCCATAGCCGCCACGATGAACGGCGAGCGGCCGGACCGTCAATGTGATCTCGCCGATGGAACTCCGCGACCACCGGCAACGTACTGTCTCCGGATGCTGGAGGGCGCTCGACCCCTCGGTCCCGGTGATCCTCTTCTGCATCGTCTTCGGCCTGTCGATGGACTACGAGGTGTTGCTGCTCAGCCGCATCCAGGAGGAGTACCGGCGAACGAAGGACAACACGCACGCCGTCGCGGAGGGGCTCGAGCGAAGTGGACGGCTCATCACCGCCGCGGCATCATGGTCGCCGTCTTCACCGGCTTCGCGCTCGCTGATGTCGTGATCATCAAGTCGATCGGCCTGGGCATGGCCGTCGCGGTCGCCCATGCGACT
Source organism: Chloroflexota bacterium (assembly GCA_031395235.1). Taxonomy (GTDB): domain Bacteria; phylum Chloroflexota; class Limnocylindria; order P2-11E; family P2-11E; genus CF-39. The sequence continues at coordinate 3,507 of JANNUM010000430.1, read as the reverse complement.
GCTCGGGGATCTCAACTGGTGGGCGCCGGCGCCGATCGCGCGTGCACACCGCTGGCTGTTACTCGCGGGCCGCAGTCCCTCACCCACGCCGCGGTAGCGAAAAAACTCCGTTACACGCGCGATGCTGGCACCGCTCTTGCGACCTCTTCCGGTGGGCCTTGAGGCCCCACATTGGAGGGACCATATCCATGAAGGATTCCATGAAGGTCAAGACAGAAGGCAAGTGGGACGAGACCAAGGGCAAGGTCAAGGAAGAGGCCGGCAAGCTCAGTGGTGACCGCTCGACCGAGATCGGCGGCAAGCTCGATCAGGTCAAGGGCAAGACCAAGCAGGTCATCGGCGAGGTCAAGGAAGACGTCGAAGACGTCAACCGCTAGTACTTCCTGACCACCCGCGATCCTGGGCGCCAAGCGCACAATTACGAGGTGCGTTTGGCGCCCTTCCTATTGCTCGCAGCGGTCGTCGCTTGCGGCTCGCCGGCGCTGACGCCGGGCGCGTCGCGCGCGCCGGCAGCGACCGCAGCGGTCGAGGTCGAGGAGATCTCGCTCGAGATCTCGGCACTCATGCGAAGCTCCTGCGCTTCGATCCACGCGTGACAACAGCCGACCGCGTGACCGCGGCGGTGCAGGCGGTGGTCGATAGCATCGAGCAATAGCGTCGCGCGCAAGCTCGTCGCCCACCACGCCGACGCGATCGGCCACGCTCTCGGCCGGCTCTCGTTCGCGCGTCCGCGATTCCGCGACGGCTGCTTCCTGTATGTGAGCGACCGCGGCCTCGCGCATCTGGTCCTCACCCGTCGGGGATACGCCGCGATCACGCTGGGACACGTCCTTGTGTTCACGCGCGAGCCGACCGACGCGCTGTGGCGACACGAGCTACGGCACGTGAAGCAGTACGAACGCCTCGGTCTTGCGTTCCTGCCGCTCTATCTGCGGCTCTATGCGAAGCATGGATACGCGGCACATCCACTGGAGCGCGACGCGGCTGAAGTGGCTACGCTTTTCGAGTGACGCCGTACGACATCGCCATCCTCGGCGGCGGCCCCGGCGGTTACGTTGCAGCGCTCCACGCAGGCATCAAGGGCGCGCGCGTCGCGCTCGTCGAGCGCGATCGCGTCGGCGGGACGTGCGTGACCGTGGGCTGCATCCCATCGAAGGCGCTCCTCGACTCCAGCCACGCGTACTGGCTCGCCACCCACGGTGAGGAGCATGGAATCATCATCCAGGGCGCACGGTTCGATCTGCCGAAGGCGCTCACGCGCAAGGACGCCGTCGTGAACCAGCTCGTCGGCGGCATCGAAACGCTGCTGAAAGCGCGCAAGGTCGATCTCCTCAAGGGCGAGGGCACGCTCGTCTCACCGACGCAGATCAAGGTGCGGACCCCGACCGGCGAGCAGGCCATCGACGCGAAGAACGTGATCGTCGCGACCGGGTCGAAGGTCGGCATGCCACCGATCAAGGGACTCGCCGAGTCGAAACCGCTCGATAACGTCGCCGCGTTGTCGCTCCCGGCGGTGCCGAAGCGGCTCCTCGTGATCGGTGGCGGCGTGATCGGACTGGAGCTCGCGACCTTCTTCGCGGAAGTTGGCTCGGCGGTCACGGTCATCGAGATGCTCGCGCAGCCGATCGCGTTCGCGGACCCGGAGCTCGTCCGGATCCTCGTGCGCGCGCTCCAGATGAAGGGCGTGACGATCGTCACCGGAGCGCGCGTGGCCGAGGTGTCTCGCAAGGGTGCCACGGTCACGGTCACGGCGGACGTCGGCGGCGCCTCGAAGACGTTCGAGGGTGACGAGGTACTGCTCGGCGCGGGTCGCGTCGCGAACTACACCGGCGTCGAGCAGGCCGGCTTCGCGACGAACAAGCTCGGCATCACGGTGGACGACCACATGCGGACGAGCGTGAAAGGCGTGTGGGCGATCGGAGACTGCATCGGGGACCCGCGCGCGGCGAAGCTCGCGCACGTCGCGTCCACGCAGGGCGAGGTCGCCGTCGACGGGATCCTCGGTGAAGACTCGACGATGGATTACGACGCCGTGCCGAACGTCGTGTACACGCACCCCGAGATCGCGCAAGTCGGGCTCACGGAGGCGCAGGCGAAGGAGAAGTACGGCGACGACGTGAAGGTCGCCCGGTTCTCCTTCAAAGCGTCGGGCCGCGCGCTCGCGCTCGGCGAGAGCGACGGCGTGACGAAGATCGTCGCGGCGGGGAAGGACCAGCGCATCGTCGGCGTCCACATCGTCGGACCGCAGGCTAGCGAGCTGATCGCCGAGGCGACGCTCGCGATCCGCCTCGAGGCGACGACGGACGACATCATCGCGACGATCCACGCGCACCCGACGCTCGCGGAGACCTTCCGCGAGGCCGCGCTCGTAGCGCGGGGGAGACCGATCCACACGGCCCGATAGCACGCGCGTCCGCGATAATTGACGCGGGCCGTTAGCTCAGTGGATAGAGCAGAGGCTTTCTAATCCTCAAACGCAGGTTCGATTCCTGCACGGCCTACAGTTACGCCGTGGCCGTGACGCCGCCCGACGCGTTCGTTGAAGAGCTCTGGCAGGTCGCGCGCGGCCTATGGATGCCGGACCATCCCTGGTTCAAAGGCATCGTCGAGCACCGCTGGACGCGCGAGCAGATCATTCTCGGCGAGATCCAGCACTACCTCCGCGTGCGCACCAACCCGATCTTCTTCGGTTACATCGTCACCAACGTCGCGAGCGAGCGGAACTACGACCTGATGGACGTGGTCATGGAGAACTTCATGGAGGAGCTCGGCGGAGACGATACGCACGTCGACATCATGCTGCAGTTCCTCGAGGAAGCCGGCATCACGCGCGAGCAGGCGGACCGCGCCGATGCCGCGCCCGGCACGCTCGCCGCGATCGAGATGATCCGCTCCGGCTGCCAGAACCGCAGCGCGCTAGAAGGTGTCGCGCTCCTCGCGTACGTCGAAGCGATGCACGGCGGACCCGACGGCGCGGCCGTCCGCGTATTCAAGGAGCTCGTCGGCCACTACGGGTTCAGCAAGCGCGCCGCTGCCACCTACGAGCTCCACGCGGAGCAGGACACCGGGCACGGCGATCGTCAGATCGCGATGATCCACAAGCTCGCGCGCGACAAGGTCACGCAGGATGAGGTCCGTCGCGCGGTGCGTCTTGGCTGCGATGACTAATACTTCGAGTGGGACGGGCACGTCCAGGCGTTGACCGTCCAGCGCGACGTTTACTGGTCCGGCAAGTCACCGCTCGCGCTGCGCCACCCCGAGGTGCGGCTCCCCAGGGACTAGCCGCCGGAACCATCGCGCGCCGACGTTGTATTGGCAGTGATCGAAAGGTGGTCATCACGGTTGACGGGCGGCCGGGCTCGACCGGCGACGGGTCACAGTCGATGAACTTCGCGGTCAGCGATCGCTACTTCGTGATGTCTTCCGACGTGCGGGTGCGCGACGCGCTGCGGGACGGGCTCGGACTCTCGGAGCCGCGCTGCTAAGCGAGACCCGGCGTTTCGGCGC
>JANNUM010000428.1:0-3396 GCA_031395235.1 Chloroflexota bacterium | reverse complement strand
CAGTCCCTGCACCTTGCGCAACACGAAGGCCGCGCGCTGACCCGTCGGCAATGTCTTTACCGCGGTCGCGAGATCCGCGAGCGACACGCCGTCCCGCTCAGGCGCCGCGAGCGGCAGATCCCCGAGACGCACGAATCGCTTCGCGCGCCTACCACGATCGATCGCCTTGTTCGTCGCGATCCTGTACAGCCACGCACGCTCGGTACCGCGGCGCGGCGGTGGCCACGCGCGAAAGGCCGCGAGGAACGTGTCCTGGTAGACGTCATCCGCTTCGTCGCGATCACCGGTGAGCCGCAGGGCGTACGCGAAGATCTCGCGTTCGTGTTGCTCGAGCAGCTCGCCGAATGTCGTTGGATGTGTCATTCGCTCTGTATAGAACGTTGACACGTTCCGAGGTGTGAGATGCCCTATGGTGGCTGAGTGGTGAAGAGGGGAAGCTCAGCAGTCCTCGTGTTCGCGTTCGTGATCGCCGCATCGTGCGGCGGCGGGACGACTCCCTCTGGCACCACGGCGAGCGGCGCGGCCGCGACGAACGCGGCGCCGTCGGCTGGTGCGGTCAGCGGGGCCCCAACCTCGGGCAGCCCGTCGTTCGGCCAGATCCTGGGCTCGGCCAAGGCGAGCCAATACAAGGTGACGTTCACGCTGACCGCGACCGGCGGGGCCGCGGGCTTCTCCGGTGAGCAGTCGTGGTACTTCAAGCCGCCGATGTCACGCTTCGATTTCAGCAGCAGCACCTCGGGGCAAACGGCGACCGTTTCTCTGTATTCACTGCCGGACGGCACGTTCATGTGCTTTGGCGGCACCGGCCAGACCGCGCAGTGCATCGGCATGTCGGGCCTCGACACGGCGCTCCAGCAGAATCCCGCGGCGCTCTTCCAGGACTCGATGCTTCAGCATCCCGAACAGTTCAACGGCGTGCTGGTGGAGACGCGGCAGATCGCGGGACAGCAGGCGCACTGCTACGAAGTGAAGCCCGTGACCGCGACGACCGCGGGTCTCACGGACGGTCGTTACTGCTACAGCACACAGGGCATCCCGCTGCTGCAGCGCTTCGCCGCGCAAGGCGGGACGTGGTCGATGGAAGCGACGAAGCTTTCGACGACGGTCCCGGACTCCGACTTCGCGCTGCCCGCGAAGCCCACGATCCTCGGCAGGCCCTAGCCATAGCGCGCGGCCGACCCTTCGCGAACGATCTTCGAGATGGCACGCCACGTGCGCTTGGTCGCATGGCCGGAGGTGCCACGTGGACGAGGACAAGGCCCAGCGGCTCGAAGACGAACGCGACGAGGAGAGCGACGAGGGGATCAGCGCGCAACGCCGCGGATCAACAGCAGCGCCGAGCGACAAGCCCGAGGGCACAGCGCCGCACCCGCAGGACACCAACGAGATCGGCGAGAAGTAGTTAGGGCGCGAGCTCGAAGATGATCTCGCCGTCCACGACCTGACCAGTTCGGCGGAAGCCGAGCTTGTCGTGAACGCGCAGCGACGGGGCGTTGTCAGGCCTCGTCGATGAGATGAAGCGACGCACGCCGTATTCCGCGCGAGCCCAGTCCATGAGCCGCCGAGCAGTCTCGGTCGCGTAGCCCTGGCGGCGATGCGCGGGGAACACCGTCCATCCCAGCTCCGCCGCGCCGGCTGCCTCGATGTCATTCACGCCAGGCGGTCCGTGGAAGTTCACGAAGCCGACCATCACGCGATCTTCGCGCCGCACCATCGCGCGCACCGACCACGGCGCGCGCGCCGGATCCGCCGCGAGCTGGGTGCGACGGATCTCGAGCACCTCGGCGGCGATGCCGGGGAAGTCCGCCGGTACGGAGTAGTCGACGAGCTCGCGCACTTGCGTCGCGTTGCCATCGACGAGCGCGTCGAGGAGTGGGAGCGGCATGAGGACGAGATCGAGCCGCTCGCTGCGGACGATGTCCGCTGCGGTCAGGAGCTCCGCTTGGATACCGCTCGGTCGTAGATCTCGTTCGCGAGGCGCAGCGGCCGGCCCGATCCGCCGTGTCGCTCCATGCTGAGCTCCGCCATGACGGCGAGCGCGATCTCCGCCGGCGTGCGGCCACCGAGGTCGAGACCGACCGGTGCGTGCACCGCGCGGATGCGCTCCTCGGTGATGCCCTCGTCCCGGAGCATCTTCGCGATCAGGATCGTCTTGCGCTTCGAGCCGAGCAGCCCGACGTAGCGGGCATCCTTCTTCACCGCTTCGCGCAGGCAGTGGGCGTCGAGCTTGTGCCCGCGCGTGGCGATGACGACGAAGCTGTTCCAGCCGATCGGCATAGTGCGCAGCGCCTCGGCCATGTCCATGCGGACGACGTCGATGCCCGGTCCGAAGCGCTCGCGCGAGGAGAACTCGGGCCGGTCGTCGATCACCGTGACGTCGTACTCGAGCTGTGACGCCATTTTCGCGATGGCGAGGCCGACATGTCCGCCACCCGCGATCACCAGGCGCGGCTTCGTGACGATGGGCTCGATGAGGAGCTCGTGCGACTCGTCGAGGGCGACCGTGCGCGGCGTCGCCTGCCGCAGCGCGTCGAGCGCGGCCTCGGTGGCGCGCGCGTCGAGCGTGCCGTCGCCGAGCGATCCGCCGGTACCGCCGTCCGTCTCGACGAAGAGCTTGCCGCTCGGCTGGAAGTCCTTGCCTTCGCGGCGCAGCAACGTGGCGAGCGCGACGGGCTTTCCGCCTGATGAGGCAGCGAGCACGTCGCCGAGCAGATCGCGTCCGCCGAGAAGCAGCGCGCGCTCACCGGGTTCGATGGAGATCCACATCGTCCCGCCGCACACGAGGCCGGTGTCCCACGCGAGGTCCTCGGTGAGCTCGTATTCACGAAGCGATGCGTCGCCAGTCTCGAGCACGCGCTTGGCCTCTTCGAATGCGTCGCCTTCGACGCAGCCACCACCGAGCGTGCCGGTGAGGCGGCCGAGATCGTCGACGAGCAGCTTCGCGCCGACCACCTGCGGCGTGCTCCCGACGGTGCGGACGACGGTGCAGACCGCGAAGCGGCGCCCTTCGCGCTCGAGCTCGGCCATCCGCGCGTAGATCGCCCTCACGCCCTTCATCTTAGGGTCGGGCGTCATCCCGAGAAGGGTCGTCGGGGGCCACAACGCGAAATATCAGGTCTTCGGGCGCTCCAGATCAGCCGGTGTATCCACGTCGCGCACCACGCCGGCATCGTCCACGTCGAGGTCGACGCGCTCGTCCTGATGATGCTTGATCACCTCGTGCAGGTTCGCCGTCGGGCCTGTCGCCGCGATCTCGTCGCGCAGGGAGAGCGGCATGACGACCGGATGCCCGCGCTTTCCCTTGTACCGTGGTGACACGATCGCGGGTCGCTCGCGATACTTCGCGATCACCGCACGGACCGTCTCCGGCCGCACGTACGGCATGTCGCCGGGGAG
>JANNUM010000504.1:0-1893 GCA_031395235.1 Chloroflexota bacterium | reverse complement strand
GCCGCCCGACCACACCGCGGTGTTCAGCGCGGCGAGCTTGTTGTCGTTCGCGGGGATGACCGTGCCGAAGTGCTCGCGGACGATGTCCGGGTGCTCCTTCAGCGCGGTGTCGGTGTCCATGAAGATGACGCCGAGCTTTTCAAGATCCTTGCGGATGTTGTGGTAAACAGATTCCGAGTCATATTGCGCTCCGGCGCCAGCGAGATACTTCTGCTCCGCCTCCGGGATACCGAGCTTGTCGAAGGTGCGCTTGATGTAGTCCGGGACATCGTTCCAGTCCTTGACGCTCTTGTCCGACGCGCGCAGGTAGTAATAGATGTCCTCGAAGTCGATCCCCGAGAGGTCCGCGCCCCAGGTCGGCATCGTGCGCGTGCGGTAATGCTTGAGCGCCTTGAGGCGACGCTGCAGCATCCAGTCCGGCTCGCTCTTGTAGGTCTGGCTGATCTCGCGGACGACGTCCTCGGAGAGGCCCTTCTTCTTGACGTTCCGGTACACGGCGTCGGTGTCGGTCCAGCCGAACTTGTAGTTGTCGGGGAGCTGCTGGTCGATCTGGGGAGTTGCTGTCATGTGCCTATTTTCTACCTATTTGGTCGGAATTACCAGCCCCAAACCCGCCGACAACGGGCCTCACGCCCCGTCTTTCGCTTCTTCGCCCGGCCAGGGCGCTTCGGGCCTGAATCGCTCCGGCCTTGTTGTCCTCTAGGCCCCGTCTCTCGCCTCCTCGCCCGGCCAGGCGGTCAGCCCCCAGGCGCTGCCCTTCAGGGCCTTCAGGCCGAGCAGGGCGCACTTGATCCGCGCCGGGCTGATGGTGATGCCGAGGTTGCCGAGCACGTGGTCGCGGTCGAGCGCCCGGAGCTCGTCGAGCGTCTTCCCTTTCACCTCTTCGGTGAGGATCGAAGCCGAGGCCTGCGAGATCGCGCAGCCGCGACCGATGAAGCGCACGTCGTCGACCACGCCGCTCTCGCCGACCTTCAGCATCATCGTGATCTCGTCGCCGCAGAGCGGGTTCGTGTCGTGGTAGCGGTGCGTGGCATCCGGGAGGTCGCCCGCGTTCCGCGGGTTCTTGTAGTGATCGAGGATGTAGTCGCGATACAGGTCATCCACTTATCGCGCTCGTCCCTTCGGCGTTCGCCTCAGTGACTCGCCGCATCGCTCAAGGCTGGTGGTCTCGTTCCTCGCGGCAAAGCCGCTCGTCACTCGTTCTCTCATCTACGCGAAGATCTGTCGGGCCTTGGCGATCGCGCCAAGGAGCGCATCGCACTCGCCGATCGTGTTGTACAGGTAGAAGGAGGCGCGGGACGTGGCCACGGTGCCCAGGCGTGTCATGAGTGGCTGGTTGCAGTGGTGGCCGGCGCGGACACAGACCCCCTCGCGGTCGAAGATCGTCGCCACGTCGTGCGGGTGGATCCCCTCGAGGTTGAAGGAGACGACGCCGACGCGGTCCTCCAACGTGTGGGGGCCGTACACGGTGAGGCCCGGGATCTCGAGGAGGCGCGGGAGCAGGTAGCCGACGAGCTCGAGCTCGTGCGCATGGACGCGAGCGACGCCGACCTCGGTCAGGTAGTCGACGGCGGCGCCGAGGCCGATCGCGTCCACGTACGCGGACGTACCCGCCTCGAACTTCCAGGGAAGCTCGTTCCAGGTCGTCTGGTCGATGGCGACGCGGCTGATCATGTCGCCGCCATACATGAATGGCCGCATACCCTCGAGCAGCTTGGCCCGGCCCCAGACGGCGCCGGAGCCAGGAGGCGCGAGCATCTTGTGTCCGCTGAAAGCGAGGAAGTCGCAGCCGATCTCCTGCACGTCGACCGGCGTGTGCGGGACGGCCTGCGCGGCGTCGATGAGGACGACGGCGCCCGCGGCCTTGGCCTGCGCCGTGAGCTCCCGGACCGG
>JANNUM010000356.1:0-2380 GCA_031395235.1 Chloroflexota bacterium | reverse complement strand
CGACCCCTACACCGGGCGCGAGGTGCGGAGCGGGACGGCGGTCGATGTGGTCACGACCGGCGCGGTCTCCGCCGACGTCCGCGGGAGCTTCCGCGAGTTCGCCATGTTCCTCCAGGACGACGTCCCGATCACGCACGTCGGGCGCTCGAGCGGGAGCGCGATCAACCTACGCGCGGAACCGCTCGAGGACCGTGGCGGCGACCCGGCCCGTCTCTTCAGCAGCCAGGATCACGGCGATCCGGCAACGCCCCTGCTCGAGGCGTTCCTCGGTGATCCCGTCGTCGTGCGTCTCCTCGTCGGCGCGACGAACGACGTCCACACCTTCCATCTCGACGGGCACCAGTTCCGCGCCGAGCCCTTCAGCGCGACATCAGAGCCGGTGAGCACCGTCCACGTCGGCATCTCCGTGCGTTACGACCTCTCGATCGAGCGCGCCGGCGGCGTGGCGGGCATGCCAGGCGACTACCTCTACTACAACGGCCGCGCGTTAAAGCTCGCGGAGGGCAGCTGGGGGATCCTTCGTGTGCACGACGCGGAGTCGCGGACGACGCTGCGCAGGCTCCCTGGTCGCGAGCGCGTCCCCGCAGCCGCTTCAGCGGTCTGCCCGGCTGCCGCGCCGCAGAAGCGCTTCGAGGTGAGCGCGATCGAGGTGCCGCTGCCGATGCTCGGTGGCGCCGCAGGGCGCGTGTACGCGCTCCGCGACGAGGTCACCGCGCTCCGGTCCGGCGCCCGCGCCCCCGAACCGCTCGTACTGCACGTGGGAGTGGGCGACTGCGTCGCGGTCGAGCTGACGAACGAGCTCCGCTCCGACAGCGTCAGCTTCCACGCTGACATGCTCGCCACCGACCCGCGGACCTCGGGCGGAGTGATGGCCGGATACAACGCGACACAGACCGTCGCGCCGGGCGCGACCCGTACCTTCACCTACTATGCGCATCCCGCGATCGGCGAGACGGTCGCGCTCGTGCGCGACTGGGGCAACGTCAAGAAGAACCCGCGCCTTGGCCTCTACGGCGCGATCGTCGTCGGCCCCGCGGGCGCGCGCTACAGCGATCCCCGAAGCGGCGAGGACGTCGCCGCGCGATCGTCATGGAGCGTCGACGTTCATCCCCCGACGGGCCTGCCGTACCGCGACTTCGCGCTGTTCCTGCAAGAGGAGGACGCGACGATCGGAACGCACCGCATGCCCTACACGGAACAGGTCGAAGGTGTCGTCGGCCTCAACTACCGCGCCGCGCCCCCGCGCGATCAGGGGACGACCGAGGACGGTGACGGCGCCGCGCTCGTCGGCTCACGCGGCGTCCCAGCGACTCCGCTTCTGGAGGCGATCGCGGGCGACGCCGTGCGCATCCACGTGCTGCTGCCCTGGGCCGAGCAGGCGCACGTCTTCAGCGTCGAGGGGCATCGCTGGCCGTTCGAGCCCGGACTGCCCGGCGGCGACGTCCTCTCGGCGGTGCAGGTCGGCGGGCTCGAGGCGGTGACGCTGCGCCTCGAAGGAGGCGCGGGGAATGGCCTCGGGCTGTCAGGCGATTTCCTCTACGGAGACCACCGCCTGCCGTACCGGGACGCCGGCCTGTGGGGGCTCTTCCGGGTCCACGTGCCCTGCGCGTCCGGCGCGCCCAGGCCGCTCATGCCGGATCCGAACTGCGACCGCACCATCCCACTTGCGGCTGGCGTCGCGCTGGCGCTCGTGCTTGCGCTCGGCGGCGGGGCCGCCGCGGCCATCGTGTTCACGCGGCGCCGCCGTCAGCTCGCCCGCTAAAGGGCGCGGCCTCTCGCGCGGTGCGCATCTGGAGCTACCCGCTCGGCGCGGGGACGCCCGAGCGCGCCCGGTGCCGTTCCTCCGACCTCTTGGCGCGCGAGACCATGCGCCGAACTGGGAGGGGCGAGCCTCCATGACTGAAGTCTTTCGATTCGTAGCGTTCGGCTCTCTTAGGCCTATCATCCGGCCCGTCGCAGCGCAGGAGTTCGAGGTGACGAGAACACGCTCCATCGCTTTTCTCGCGACGGCCACGATCGTGTTTTCCGGATGCGGCGGGGGCGCAGCGCCTTCCCCTGCCGCCACAAGCACGACGAGCGCCGTGAGCACCGCGAACGCGGAGGGCGCCGACTTCAGCGTGCTCGGCGGTGGGAGCGGCCTCGGCGCCAGCACGATCAGTGCGCTTCCGAAGGGCACGCTCTTCGTCCAGTATCTCGAAATCCCGCAACCTGCCGCCGGCTCGCTCGCGCATGCACACATCGCCGGCTACGTCTACGCGATCGAGGGTACGCATCGGCTGGCGATCGTCGGCGGCGAGACGAAGGACCTGAAGCCGAGCGAAGCTGGGGTCTTCCCCCAGGCGGATCGTCAAGCCGCATTCGTCCCGGCCGACGTGGCGCA
>JANNUM010000331.1:0-2542 GCA_031395235.1 Chloroflexota bacterium | reverse complement strand
GGCGACGAGGTCGCGGGACCGCTCGCGGAGGTCTCGCGCCTCATCGCGAGCACCGTCGCCGCACGGCGCGACGACAGCGCAACGCGTTCCCCTTCATCGTTCTGAGCGTGAGGCACGCGTGACGCTGTTGGGCCTTCGACGATCGGGCACCGCGCTCACCGGTCTCGCGCCGTTCCTTCTCGCGCCGTTCGTTCTCGCCGCCTGTGTCGTCTCGCAGACGGCGGTGCGCACACCCTCCCCGACGCCGTCACCGATCCCGCAGCTGGCGCTTCGTGTCCTCGTGACAGGACTCACCGACCTTGACGCGAGCGGCCCGCCGCTGCCGGGAGCGCGCGTCTGCACGGCGACGGCGCGCGGTGCCGAGCGCTGTACCGAAGCGGCGAAGGACGGTACGGCGACGTTCACCCTCGCACCCTCGACGTACCTCCTGCGTGTGGAGGGACCGGACCCGGCACGTTGGATGACCGACAACCGCGTGATCGACGTCACGGGCGCGGACACCGCGGTGTGGATCGCCTTACCGGCGCGTATTCGGATCAGCGGCGTGGTGCGCAACGAGCGGGGCGCACCGGTCGCGCGTGCGCGGGCCTGCGCGCATCCGATCACCCGCGTCGACGTCGCGTGCGCGCGCTCCGGCGCGGATGGGAAGTACACGATCGAGGCGCGGGCCGATCTCTACCGCGTCGATGTCGAGGGTCCGCCCGGCGCGAAGCTCGTTCCGCTGTGGGCGGGCGGCACTCCTTTCGAGGATGACTCGGGAATCCTCGACGCGCGCACGACCGATGTTCCCGACATCGACTTCGCGCTCGAGCCCGGCGTCGTGCTGCGTGGCACCGTGCGGGTGGGAGGAGCGACGATCGAGGACGCGCAGGTGTGTCTGAGGACGCTCGCCGCCCCTGTTGGCTGGCAATGCGAACGCACCGACAAGCACGGTGCGTATTCGGCGCTGCGCGTGCCCGGCGAGTACTGGGTGTGGGCGCTGCCGCCGGACCGTGTCCGAGCCACTGGCCTGTGGCACGACCGCGTGCTCGAGGGCTTCCAGGCGACGCCATTCGATCTCGGTGCCGACGTGACGCTCAACATGACCCTGCCAAGCGGTCCGCAGATACAGGGCCGCGTGCGTAACGAGTCGGGCGAAGCGGTGCCCGATGTCTTCGTGTGTGTCGACACGGCGTTCACGACCGGCCGTATCTGCCGGCCGAGCGGGTTCGACGGCCGATACGCGGTAACGACGCGTCCGTCGACGTACATCATCAACGTTGTCCCGCCCGCGGGCAGCGGCTACATCGCCGAGTACTTGGATCGCAAGCGCAACTGGGTCGAGGCCGATGAGGTGCGTGTTGGCACCGGAGATATTCAAGTGGATCTCGTTGTTCGACGCGGCGTGATCGTGAAAGGCACGATCAAGGACAAGCGCGGTGTGCCGGCGGTCGGGGCGACCATCAACTTCGGCGACCCACGCGAAGTGGAGCACGCCGGCGCGACCGACGCGACAGGCGCGTTCGAGGTCGTCGTCGTGCCCGGGAAGTACTACGTGGACGTGTTCCCGCCCCGCTTTCCCGGGAACCTCGTGGGTCGCGAGATGGAGATCGACGCGAGTGGCGCGGTCGAGATCGACATCGTGCTCGACGACATCGCGCCCTGACGAGCGCAGCGGAGGCTGCGCGCGTACATTGGACGTGCGCCCGCCCACGCGGGCCGGGCAGCTCTCCGTTAGGTCCAAGGAGTCGTCTGTGTTCGGTCGTCTACTCGCACCCTCCGTCGTCGCGCATGCGCATTGCGACATCCCCTGCGGTATCTACGACCCGACGGCGGCGAAGGTCGCCGCTGACACGGTCGCGAAGATGGTCGAGAAGATCGGCCAGCTGCAGCCCAGCGCCACCGACTTCACGACGCGCGGCAACTTCGTCCGCATGACCCTGGTCAAGGAAGAACATGCGCAGATCTGCAAGAAGGAGCTCGAGATCCTCTGGAGCGACTACTTCAAGCCGGAGCACCTCGAGAAGTTCCCGAAGCTGCACGACACGTTCTGGAAGGCCGCGAAGCTCTGCTCGAAGAACAAGCAGAACGTCGACGCCGCCGCCGCCGCGGAGCTGCAGGCCGCGGTGAAAGAGATCAGCGACATGTTCTACGCGACCAAGAAGTGAGACGCGGCCCCTGGCGCGTGGCCGTCGCCGGCCACAGCATGGAGCCGGCGCTGCGGGAGGGGGACTGGCTCTTCGTGCTCCCGCCGCGCCGGCAGCCGCGCGTCGGCGAGGTCGTCGTCCTGCGCGATCCCCGTGACGCGAAGCATCTGCTGTTGAAACGCGTGGCGGCGGTGCACGGCGACGAAGTCACCGTCATGGGCGACCGCAGAGATCATTCGACCGACAGCCGCTATTTCGGTGACGTGCCGATCGCCGACGTCGTCGGGCGCGCGGCCTTCCGCTACGCGCCACTGGCTCGCGCTGGTCGCGTGCGCAGCTAGACGTGGCCGATGTGACGTGCGCCCGATGCGGCGAGACGCGACCGAGCGCGGGCCGCGTGCTGCCGGGGACGATCG
>JANNUM010000322.1:0-8576 GCA_031395235.1 Chloroflexota bacterium | reverse complement strand
GGGGGATGAGGTTGTTCCAAGTGGCATGTCGCGCCGCGGAGCAGAAGATGGCGGATCTCTTCACCGGGGAGCTACATGCCACGTGGAACAACCTCATCCCCCTTCGCCCTGGACCGGCTCGACGACCGGGGCGACCGTCCGCATTGAGATAGGCACGAGCACGCTCATTGGTTCGATGCCGAACTCCGGGTGTGCCGAAAGATGCGTTCGCAGGCGGCGCAGCGCGTAGTGGAGGCGCGATTTCACCGTGCCGAGCGGGCAATCCACCACCTGAGCGATCTCGGCGAGGTTCAGGCCACTCATGTAGTGGAGAACCACGACGATGCGGTGCTTGGGGCCGAGCGTATCGACGGCTGCAAGCACGATGCGCCGCACTTCGGCCTGCTCCGCGAGCATCGACGGCGAGCGCTCCTCGCTTTGGAACATGTCGTTCGCCGAGTCCTCGAGCGGGCTGATGATGACGCCCTTCCGCGGACGTCGGTTGTACGAAAGGTTGACGGCCACCCGGTAGAGCCAGGGCCGCAGCGATCCCTCTGGCTCGAGACGCGCCAGCGCGCGGTGGGCGCGGGCGAACGTGTCCACCGCGATCTCCTCCGCGTGCGAGGGATCCTTCGTGATCGCGAGACCCAGACGGAAGATCCCGTCGCGATAACGGTAGAAGAGGGCGTCGAACGCGAGCGTGTCGCCGTCGCGTGCGGCGTACACGAGCTCGCGATCGGTGCGCCGATCGTCGGCCTGGGCCGACCGTTTGGCGGCGGGCTCGGTCACATCTCGTCCGGAAGGTAGCGACGGGTCGCGCGCAGGTTGCGAGCTGGTGTCAGCGTGGCACGTTCGACGACGGCACCCGATTGCGGGGCGTGGAGGAACTCGCGCTCGCCGGTGGCGATCGCATTGTGCGTGATGCGTTCGTCGCCAAAGAAGAACAGGTCACCTGGGCGCACTGCGGTCACGGCTCGGCCCTCCACCGCTTGCTGGTCGGCGTCGCGATCCAGACCTACCCCATTCAGACGGTACACGAGCTGTGTGAACCCGGAACAGTCGATCCCGTCCGCCGTCGTGCCGCCCCAGAGATAGGGCACGCCGAGAAAACATTCCGCGGTGCGGAGGAGGTCCGACGGGATAGGAAAACGCGACGCCAGCTGCGCGATGTCGACGGTGTCGCGGAACGCGACCCAGCCGTCATAGCTGATCCGCAGCCACTCTCCCTGACGCTCCTGGATCGCAAGTGGTGCGGCGACGGGCAGCCGGTCGATGATCGGCGCCGCGTCGGTCGGCGCGGAGCGCACGTCCGCCACGACGACGCCGACGATGCGGCGTTCCGGAGCGCCGACCTCGTCGAGATGATCGGCCTCCACCCAACCGAAGTAGTGATCCGGCCCCTGCGCGTAGAACCAGTCGCCGTCGCGCGCGAGCAGCGTCAAGCGCTCGCCGTAATGGGCCTGGTCGACCCGCTCGGAATCCTCGTCGGGCTCGGCGCGAAGATCGGTGAGCCCGCGGTTCACGAGAGCCTGCGGCGGGCGGACCATCGCGACGGCGAGACGCGTCGCGGCGATGCTCACGCGTCCGCCTTGTACCGGAGGACCGGCTTGCGCGCGGCGCCGACCTCGTCGAGACGACGGAGTGGCGCGTGCTTGGGCGCGTCGCGCACCGACGCGGGGTCCGTCTTCGCGCGCTCGGCGATGCGCAGCATCGCGGCGGCGAACGCATCGAGCGTCTCTTTCGGCTCCGTCTCGGTCGGCTCGATCATCATCGCCTCGGGCACGATCAGCGGGAAGTACACCGTCGGCGAGTGAAAGCCCTCGTCGAGCAGCGCCTTCGAGATGTCGAGCGCGGACGCTCCCTGCTTCTTCTGCTTCGCCGCGCTGAGGACGAACTCGTGCATCGGCGGCCGCTCGTACGCGACGTCGTAGGCCGGGCGGAGCAGCGCGAGGAGGTAGTTGGCAGAAAGGATCGCGTCGCGTCCCGTCTCCACCAGACCGTCCTCCCCCAGCGTCTTCATATAGGTATAGGCGCGGACCAGAACGCCGAAGTTCCCGAGGCGCTGCTTGATCGTGCCGATGGACTCGCCCATCCCGGCCGGCGCGCGGTCCTCCCGCGCCGTGTCGTAGTGGTACGTGCCGTCGGTCTCGCGCACGATCCACGGCTTCGGCAGGAACGGGCGAAGATGCGCCTTCACGCAGAGCGGACCTGCACCCGGCCCGCCCGCCCCGTGCGGCGTTGAGAACGTCTTGTGCACATTGATGTGAACGCAGTCGAAGCCGAGATCGCCCGGGCGCGCCACGCCCAGAAGGGCGTTCATGTTCGCGCCGTCGCCGTACACGAGCGCGCCGACGGCGTGCACCGCGTCGCATACCTCACGCACGCGCTCCTCGAAGAGTCCGAGCGTGTTCGGGTTCGTCAGCATGAAGCCCGCAACATCGGGGCCGAGCGTGCTCTTGAGCGCATCGAGGTCGACGTTACCGCGCGCGTCGCTCTTCACGGTCGTGACCAGGTAGCCGCACATCGCCGCGGACGCGGGGTTCGTCCCGTGCGCGGTGTCCGGGACGATGATCCGCCGGCGTTGCGCCGCCTCGCCGCGCTTCGCGTGGTACGCCTTGAACACGAGCAGCGCCGTGAACTCCGACTGGGCGCCTGCCTGGGGCTGCAGCGTCACGAAGTCCATCCCGGTGATCTTCACCAGCATCTGCTCCAGCTCGTACGCGAGCGCGAGGACGCCCTGCGTCGTGCGGTACGACTGCCGCGGATGCACGTCGGCGAAGAGCGACGCGACGCGGTCGTTCACCTTCGGGTTGTACTTCATCGTGCACGAGCCGAGCGGATACATCCCGCCATCCACCGAGTAGTTGAGCTGCGCGAGATGCGTGTAGTGGCGCACGACCTGCGGCTCCGTGAGCTCGGGAAGGCGCAGCGGCGTCTTCCGCTGGAACGCGTCGGGGATCTCGGCGGTGTCGTTCGTCCGCACGTGGCGGCCGCTTCGCCCCGGTCGCGCGAGCTCGAACAGCAGTGGCTCGAGCGCGGGCACCGGCGTCTTCGCGCCGACATCGGGGATCACCTGCGTGCGGATCGTCATCTCGCCGCCACCTTCTCGCCGGCACGCGCGAGCTGTGCGACCGCGTCCACGAGAGCATCCGCGTCGTCGTCCGTGGTGAGCTCGGTGCACTGCACGATCACGTCGTCGCGTCCCTCACGGCGGCCGTCCACGTAATGCGACGCAGTGGCTTCGACCTGGATCCCGCGCGCGATCAGCGCATTGCGCAGTTCCCACCCGCCGATCTCGGTGCGGAGCGTGAAGCGGTCGAAGAAGGGGCCATCGTTCGCGATGGCGCAGCCCGGGAGCGCGGCGAGACGCTTCGCGAGCGCGTGCGCGCGTGCCACGCCGGCGCGCGCCGCAGCGCGCAGCCCCTCCGGGCCGAGCAGTGACAGATACACGGCCGCGGTGATCGCCGCGAGCGCTTCGTTCGTGCAGATGTTGCTTGTTGCCTTCTCGCGGCGGATGTGCTGCTCGCGTGTCTGGAGCGTGTTCACGAAACCGCGCGTGCCATTCGCATCGACGGTCTGGCCCGCGATGCGGCCGGGCATCTGGCGCACGAGCGCCTCGCGGCACGCGAAGATGCCGAGGTGCGGACCGCCGTAGGACATCGTGATGCCCAGCGGCTGGCCCTCGCCGACCACGATGTCGGCGCCGAGCGCTCCCGGAGGCTCCAGGAGCGCGCACGCGTGCGGCTCCGTCACCTGCACGCAGAGCGCGCCGGCGGCATGTGCCGCATCCGCAATGGAGCGAACGTCGACGAGCGTCCCGAAAGCGTCGGGGTGCTGCACGATGAGGCACGCCGCGCCGTCGGCGGACGACGCCAGCTTTGCGTTCGGCACCTCGACGATCTCGAGCTCAGGCCCGCGCGCGTAGGTGCGCAGCGTACGGCGGTACGTGAAGTCGACCTCGGTCGCCACGACCACCTTCTTGCGTCCGGTCAGGCGAACGGCCATGAACGACGCCTCGGCGGTGGCCGAGCCGCCGTCGTACATCGACGAGTTCACGACATCCATCGCGAGGAGCTCGGCCATGAGCGACTGGTACTCGAACACCGCTTGGAGAGTGCCCTGGCTGACCTCGGGCTGATATGGGGTGTACGCGGTGAGGAACTCGCCGCGCAGCGCGAGCACCGGGACGGCCGCGGGGATGTAGCGTCGCTGGATCGCTCCGCCGATGAAGAACGGGCCGTCGCCCGCGCTCGTGTTCATCTTCGCGAGACGCTCGAGGTGCGCCTGCACCTCCATCTCGGAGAGACCCGGAGCGATCTCGAGCTTTGGATGGCGCGCGTCTTTGGGGATCGCGCCGAGAAGCTCGTCGATGTCCTTCACGCCGATGCGACCCAGCATCGCGGCGCGGTCGGCCTCGGTGTGCGGCGAGTAGGGGTTATTCCCCACGCCTAGTCCTACTCAATCTCCCGGCTGCGCCGGGGAGACACGCTCAAGGCTGGTGGTGTTCGCTCGTCGCGGCAGAGCCGCTCCTCGCTCACGCTCAATCGCCGCCGGCGCCGGGCGTCTCGCCGATGTGCGCGCGATAGTCCTGGGCGGAGAGCAGCTTGCTCAGCTCGCCCTTGTCGGCGAGACGGACCTTGATCATCCAGCCCAGCTCGTAGGGCGACGTGTTCACGAGCTCCGGCTTCTCGATGACCTTCACGTTGCGCTCGATGACCTGGCCCGAGATCGGGCTGTAGAGGTCGGATGCGGCCTTCACCGACTCGACCACGCCAAGGCTCGCGAACTGGCGGACGCTCGCGCTCTTCTCTGGCAGCTCGACGAAGACGACGTCGCCCAGCTGCTCCTGCGCGAAGTGCGTGATGCCGATCGTTGCCGTGTCGCCCTCGACGCGCACCCATTCGTGCTCCTTCGAGTAGCGCAGGTCGTCCGGAACGGCGCTCACTGTGGCCTCCTATAGAAGGGCATCTTTACTACCGTAGCGGGAACGTCCTTCTCGCGGATGCGGACCGCCAGTGCGGTGCCGACCTGCGAGAGCTCCGTCGGGACGTAGGCCAGCGCGATGTTCTGGGCGACCGTGGGCCCGTACGTGCCGCTCGTCACCTTTCCGACGACGCGGCCGTCGGCGATGACGTCGTGGCCGTGCCGCGCGACACCGCCCTCGACCACGAGCCCGGCGATCCGGCGCTTAGGGCCGTCGGCCTTCTGCTTCGCGACCGCGTCACGCCCGACGAAGTCCTTGTCGAGCTTGCAAGTCCAGCCGAGCCCAGCCTCGATCGGGCCGGTCGTCTCGTCGATGTCGTTCCCGTAGAGCGAGAAGCGCGCCTCGAGCCGGAGCGTGTCGCGCGCGCCGAGGCCGACTGGAACGAGGGCATCACCGCGACCCGCGACGAGGAGCGCCTGCCACACCTGCACCGCGTCCGCATTGGCGACGAAGACCTCGAAGCCGTCCTCGCCGGTATAACCGGTGCGAGCGACGGTCGCCTCCGCGCCCGCCGCGCGCGTCACCTTCACTCCGAATGGCTGGAGCGCGGCGACACTGCCGCCCGCCACCTTGGCCAGGATGTCCGCGGCGCGCGGCCCCTGGATGGCGATGAGCGCCGTTTCTGTCGAGCGATCGATGAAGCCGACGTCCTTTGGCAGGTGACGGCGGACATGCGCCTCGTCCTTCTCGATGTTCGCTGCGTTCACGACCATCAGGACGTGGTCCGCACCGGTGCGGTAGACGATGACGTCGTCGACGATGGTGCCGCCCTCGTTGCAGAGAAGTCCGTAGCGCGCCTGACCGGGACCCAGGCCCGCGATGTCGCTCGAGACGAGCCGATCGACGGCGGCGCGCGCCGCTGGCCCGTCGAAGTGGAACTCCCCCATGTGCGAGAGATCAAAGACACCCGCGGCTTCACGTACGGCGCGGTGCTCCGCGATGATCCCGGTGTACTGGATCGGCATCTCGTAGCCCGCGAATGGCACCATGCGCGCGCCGAGACCCTGGTGCTGCTCGTAGAGCGGCGTCCGCCGCGGTGCCGCGTCGGTCGTCATGCCGCCGCTCGCGCGGCCTCGATCGCGCGATCGAGCATCTCGCGGTAGGTCGCGTACGACAGCATGTGGCGCGCGTCGGTCACCGTCACCCAGCGGACGTCGTCGTACTCCTGGTCGTGCCGCGACACGTCACCGCCATTGGCGCGCATGAGGAAGAAGTGGACGAACTTGTGCACGCGCTCGCCGGGCACCGCGAACCAGTAGTCGGTGACGCCGATGGGCGCGACGATGCTCACGTCGAGACCGGTCTCCTCGCGGACCTCGCGGAGCGCAGTCTCTTCGATCGATTCGCCCGCGTCGGGCGTGCCCTTGGCGAACACCCACGTGCCGTCGCTGGTGCGTCCGTTGAGGACGACCTCGAGGTCGTCGCCGGCGCCGCGCGTCACCACTCCGCCCGCGGCGGTGGTGGTACGCACTCTGGTCGGACGGCGCGGTCGCGTGGTCGGCATCAGCTCACAACAGGCGCGTGCCGTTGATCACGAGCGCGAAGCTGCAATGAAGGAACTCGGCCGCGCGGCGCGAAAGCATCATGCGCGAGAGGAAGATCTCGAAGTACTCCATCAGCGGCGCGACCTCGGTGTCGATGGCGAGCTCGAGGGTGATCAGCTTCTCCTTGCGGCTCACCTTGATCTCGGCTGACGTCGCCGCGTAGTTCACGCGATCGTGGATGTCGAACGAGGTGGTCTTCGGGTTACGCACACGGCTGCGATGCACGTCGCTCTTGTCGGCGATGATCACCGCCGCCGAGACCGCGCTTACCGGAAGGCCGCCCTCGGACTCCTCGTGGTTCGCGATCGCGCCCATGATCGTCGCGACGTCCTCGAGGTCGAACCCGAGGTCGATGAGGATGTCGTGCGCGAGGAGCGCGCCGGTCTGCGCGTGGCTTCCGCGCGTGATGACGTTGCCGATGTCGTGGAGGTAGGCGGCCACCGCCGCGACCTCGCAGCGGCGCGCGTCGTGGCCGAGCGACTTCAGGATGAAGCGCGCGCCGTCGGCGGAGGTGTTCGCGTGTCGTTCGCCGTGCTCGGTGTAACCGATCGCGCCGGTCTGCTGGTTGGCGGAGCGGATGTAGGTCTTCACGCGCGGGTCGGCCTTCACCGTGTCGAGCGTGGGTCCCTCGCGCTTCGCCTCGGCGGCCGTGCGTGTCTTCGTCTCGGAGCGGTGGACCTTCTTCAGCTCGTCCGGCGCTCCGGTGTCGTCAGGTCGCGGTGCGGCAGCGGCCTCGCGCATGAGGCAACTCTAAGCGCCCTGCGCTCATGCCTCCATTCGCAGGTCGTCGAGGTCAAGGTCGCGCTCAAGCCGGCGCAGGACCTCATCCGTGATCACGCCACGCTCGTGGAGGTCGAACGCGGCGCGCCGTTCCGCGTCGATCACTTCACGGCGGATGTGCCCGTGCTCCAGCAGCTCCTGCTCAGCCGCTCCCCCGTCCTCATGATGTTGTTCGTCGTGCCTGGCGCGATGCCCGTATCGATCGCGAAGCTGGTCGATGAGCTCCAGATGGCCCGGCCACTGCGCTCGGAGCTCCTCGATGCGCGCGAGCGCGACCTCGGTCGTGAGTCCCCGGGCGTGCACATGGTCATGCGTGACGTCGCCGTCGGGCGCGAGACCGAGCTTGCGGATGACGAGCGGAAGCGTCAGGCCCTGACCGACGAGTGTCACGAGGATGACGGCGAACACGAGAAAGAGGATGAGGTCGCGCTCGGGGAATCCGAGGGGCAGCGCGAGCGCGGCCGCGAGCGAGACGACGCCGCGGAGTCCCGACCAGCCGACGATGAAGACCGCCTGCCAAGGCGGCGCCGGATCGCCGCGGCGTAGGCCGGGGATGAGGCGCGCGAGATATGTCGCCGGGTAGACCCACACGAAGCGCGCGATCACGACCGCGAGCGCGACCGCCGCCGTGATCATCACAAGCCGGTCGCCGAACACATCGAGGCCGCGCACCACGTTCGGCAGCTGCAGGCCGATCAGGACGAAGACCAGCCCATTGAGAAGGAACAGCACCATCTGCCACGCTCCCGCCGCGACGACGCGTGCGTCCGATGAGGCATTGCGCTCGCCGCGCCGCGCGTAGACGCCCGCGAGCACCGTGGCGAGAACGCCCGAGACGCCGAGCGCCTCGGCGGGAAGGTAGGCGACGAATGGCGCGAGCAGCGTGATCGTCACCCCGATCGCAGTGTCGCGAACGTGCGCAAGCAGCCAGACCGCGAGGGTGCCCACCACGAGGCCGACGGCGAGGCCGCCGATGGCGACCAGCACGAACGAGGCGCTCGCGTCCAGCAGCGAGAACGTGCCCGCGGCCGCCGCTGCGATGGCGAATCGGTACAGCACGAGCGCCGTCGCGTCGTTCACCAGGCTCTCGCCCTCGAGGATCGTGACGATGCGGCGCGGAACGCCGATCCGCTGGAAGATCGCCGTCGCGGCCACCGCATCGGGCGGCGAAACGATCGCGCCCAGCGCGAATGCGCCGGCCCAGCCGAGCGACGGCACGAGCGCGTGCGCGACCACGGCGACCACAGCGGTCGTGAAGACCACCAGCCCGAACGCGAGGAGGACGATCG
>JANNUM010000321.1:0-1792 GCA_031395235.1 Chloroflexota bacterium | reverse complement strand
GTGTTCGTGTTCCGGCCGCGCCGCACGTCGATCCCTGTCGCGATGCTCGTTCTCGTTCTCCTGACCGGCTGCTCGGCTCCGCCCCCGGCATCGAGCGCGTCCGGCGCGCCTCCGTTGGTGGCCAGTCCGACTCTGTCCCCGACCACGCCCACGTCACCACCACCGACCGTCACAGCGACACCGATCCCGATGCCGAGCTTCGCGCAGCTCAGCGCGCCCTCGGCAAACGTGGTGTGGGTCCTGGTCGCAGGCAGCCGCCTCTTCCGCTCGACCGACCGCGGCGACACCTGGGAGGAGCGCTCCGCGTGGCTCGGTCCGTGCTGTCCGAGCCGCGAGGTCGCGTTCATCGACGAGAGCGAGGGATGGCTTGCTACGCCCGGGGTGCCGGGCACTCAATGCACGTTCCAACCGGTCGGCATCGCGCACACCATCGACGCCGGCACGACGTGGGATCAATTCTTCGTCCCGGCGCCTCCGGCCGCGGCCGATCCAAGCGGGCTGGCCAATAGGCAGTGCAAGGGCGGCCTCCTTTTCACCGATCCGCACCACGGACTCCTGAGCGCCTGGGACCCGAACAGTCCGCCGCGCATCTTCCGAACGACAGACGGCGGGCGCATCTGGAGCCCGTCACGCTCTCTTCCCGATCCGCCCGGCTTCACGACGCGCGGAGCCGGCATCGCGCTTCGCGCCAGTCGGGTTCGTGCGTTCGGGACGACACTTCTCGTTGGCGCGTCCGGGCAAATCGATGGGCGGCTCGTCTCGTACGTGTTCCGTTCCGTCGACGGCGGCACGTCGTGGAGCTACGTGGCCACACTTCCCGAAACCGGCGGCGCGTTCGCCTTCGTGAGCGAGTCGCGGTGGCTGCAGATAGCGCCGCGATCCTCAAAGGAAACCACTGACGGTGGCGCGACGTGGCACGCGTTCACCTCCGACTACTCGCAAGCGGCCGGAGTCGCACCGACGATCGTGTTCGGGGATGTGCTCGTGGGTTACGCCACCGTACGCGGGGCGATCCAGCGGACGGTTGACGGCGGCGCGCACTGGACGCCTCTCAGCACTCCCGGTACTTAGACAGCCTCTCCCGTCAAGAAGAACAGCACCCTCGCGCTGATCTCCCCCGCGAGCGCCGAGCCCAGTCCGACGTAGAGCAGTCCGGTGGAGGACTGCGTGTTCATCCGCGCGGTCCACCACGCGGCGAGCGCGACGGCCAGTGTCATGAACAGACCCACACCGATGCGGATGCCGATCGCGACGACGAGACCGGTCTGGGTCGTCCCCGCCAGATCGCCGCGCATCACCGTCGCGAGCACGACCACGAGCTGCAGCACCACGGCCACGACCACGATGAGCGACGCATTTCGCATAGGACCCGTCGAGAGCTTCGGCGTCACGAGATACCAGTGCCCGAGGAGCATCGCGCCGTTGAGCCCGCCCAGCGCCAGCGCGCCGAGCGGCGGCGCGAGCAGTGCGAAGACGTCATACGGCGCCTGCGTCGGCCGCGCCACCGTGGCGACGCCGAGCGCGAGCACGCCCGCGGCCATCGCAAGGACCCCGCCGATGTTGCGCGGGAACCGCGCGGGGATGAACGTGAACACGAGCTGTGCCGTCATGACGATCGCGACAAGCGCGAGCGCCTGGCCGAACGACGAGAGCGATCCCGCATCGAGACCGACGCGCGCGGCCGCTTCGCCGCGTGGAAGAGCGGGCGCAAGACCGACCGCGGCCGCTGCAGCGATGGCGTCGACGCCGGCGACAAGCTTCAGGAATCCGCCGGGCGCCTCGCCGCGCCGCT
>JANNUM010000315.1:0-5222 GCA_031395235.1 Chloroflexota bacterium | reverse complement strand
GTTGTCCGGCGGTGGGGACCACCTAGAGTTTCCACAGGTCCGGACGCTTGTTTGTCCGGCCAGCACGCAGGGAAAGGAGGTTCTCATGATCGCTTTCTTCCGTGACGAAGAGGGTCAGGGCCTCGTCGAATATGCACTCATCATTGCCGTCATCGCTATTGCTGTCATCGTGGCCATGATCTTCCTTCGCGGCCAGCTCCAGAACATCTTCAGCAACATCGGCAACAACCTGACCTAAAGCGTCTGCGATATCGCAGTCCACGAGCGGCCCGGGCAACCCGGCCGCGCGTTTGTCTATCGCGGACAATCGATCTCGGATCGGGCGTTTCGCTCGGTATCACGCACGCCTTCCCGATCGCTTCGACCCTCGCTATTCGCGCCTGGCGCGACGGCGACCTGAAGTGAGCTGACGGAGGCGGAGGAAAAAGGGAGGCCCACGTGGCCGTTGTCACCATGAAGCAGCTCCTGGAGTCCGGGGTCCATTTTGGGCACCAGGCGCGCCGCTGGAACCCGAAGATGAAGCGCTTCATCTTCATGGAGCGGAATGGGATACACATCATCGACCTGCAGCAGACGCTCACGCGCGTCGAAGAGGCGTACACGTTCGTACGCGATCTTGCTGCCGACGGCGGGCAGGTCCTGTTCGTCGGGACCAAGAAGCAGGCACAGGAGTCCATCTCCGAGGAGTCCAAGCGCGCCGGCATGCATTTCGTCAATCAGCGCTGGCTCGGCGGCTTCCTTACCAACTTCGTCACGATCCAGAAGCGCATCAACCGGCTCAACGAGCTTCACGAGCGCAAGGAGCGCGGCGACTTCGCGACGATGCCGAAGAAGGACGCCCTTCGGCTCGACGATGAGCTCCTGCACCTCGACCGTTACTTCTCCGGTGTGCGCGAGCTGAAGCGTCACCCGTCCGCGCTCTTCATCGTCGACCCGCACCGCGAGCACATCGCCGTCGAAGAAGCGCGCCGGCTCGAGATCCCGGTCGTGGCGATGGTCGACACGAACTGCGACCCCGATCTCATCGACGTGATCATCCCCGCGAACGACGACGCGATCCGTGCGGTGAAACTCATCTGCCAGAAGATGGCCGACGCGATCATCGAGGGACGCGCGATGTTCGACGCGAGCCGCAAGGAGGCGAGCCCCGAGGACATGGGCTACGCCCCGTCCACGACCGCCGCCGAGCTCGAGGGGATCGGGATGCCGCGCGCGAAGCGCACGCCTCGCGTCTACGAGCCCGAACCCGAAGAGGAAGAAGAGGACGTCGCCACAAACGGCGAGCCCGAGGCGACCGCCGACGTCAAGACCAGCGAGGCGAGCTAATGGTCATGACCAAGATCGATCCAAAGGATGTGCAGCGCCTGCGCAGCGAGAGCGGCGCGGGCGTCATGGACTGCAAGCGTGCGTTGGAAGAGACGGGCGGCGACTACGCGAAGGCGCTCGCCCTCATCAAGGAGCGCGGCATCCAGTCCGTCGCGAAGAAGTCGGAGCGCGAAGCCAAGGAAGGCCTCGTCGCGTCGTACATCCACTCCAACGGTCGCATCGGCGCACTGGTGGAGCTCGCGAGCGAGACGGACTTCGTCTCGCGCGGAGACAACTTCCGCGAGCTCGCCCAGGAGATCGCCATGCAGGTCGCGGCGATGGATCCCGCGACAGTCGAGGAGCTGCTCGAGCAGCCGTACATCCGCGACGGGTCGAAGACGATCAAAGACCTCGTCACGGCGGTCGCCGCGTCGACCAAGGAGAACGTGCACGTGCGTCGGATCCAGCGCTTCGCCCTGAGCGAGTCCTAGACTCCTCCCCGTGACGCAGCGCAGCGCGGCCAAGTACAGCCGGGTGCTGCTCAAGCTTTCCGGCGAGGCACTTCTGGGCGAGCGCAAATTCGGCATCTCGCCGCAGTACGTCAAATATCTCGCCGAGGAGATCCGCAAGGTGCAGGAGCTCCCCACCGAGGTGGCGATCGTCATCGGCGGCGGCAACTTCATGCGCGGCGCGGCCGTCGCCGAACACGGCATCGACCGCGCGACGGCCGATTACATGGGCATGCTGGCGATGGTGATCAACGCCCTGGCGCTCCAGTCCGCCCTCGAGCAGCTCGATGTCCAGACCCGTGTGCAGTCGGCGATCACGATCCAAGACGTCGCCGAGCCGTACATCCGCCGCAAGGCGATCCGGCATCTCGAGAAGGGCCGGGTCGTGATCTTCGCGGCGGGCACGGGCAATCCGTACTTCACGAGCGACACGGCGGCCACGCTGCGCGCGGCGGAGATCGGCGCCGACGTGATCCTCATGGGCAAGAACCAGGTCGATGGCGTCTACGATGCCGACCCACGGACGACGAAGGACGCGAAGAAGATCGACCAGCTCACGCACCGCGACCTGCTCGACAAGCGCCTGGGCGTGATGGACGCGACCGCCGCGGCGCTGGCGGAGGACCGTGACATCCCGCTGATCATCTTCGACATCTCGCAGAAGGACGCGATGGTGCGCGCGGCGAAGGGCGAGCACGTCGGGACGCTCGTCCACAGCTGATGGCGCTCGAAGATCTCCTCGCGCAGACAGAGGCGCGTTTCAAAAAGGCGATCGACGCCCTCAAGCACGACGTCGCGACCGTGCGGACCGGTCGCGCGGCGCCGTCGCTCGTTGAGCAGCTCGAGGTCGAGGCCTACGGCGTTCCGACCCCGCTCATCCAGCTCGCGCAGATCAACGCACCCGAGCCGCGGCAGATCCTCATCCAGCCCTACGACCGCGGCCTCATCAAGGCCATCGAGAAGGCGATCCAGTCGTCGGACCTCGGGCTTGCGCCGAACACCGACGGCGCGGTCATCCGCCTCAATATCCCCGCGCTGAACGAGGAGCGCCGCCGCGATCTCGTGAAGATGCTGCACAAGAAGGTCGAGGAAGGCCGCGTCGAGATCCGCACGCTGCGCCGTCACACGCACGAGGAGATGCGCTCGAAAGAGAAGAGCGCTGGCGTCTCGACCGATGACGTGAAGCGCCTCGAGGCGCAGCTCCAGAAGCTTACCGACCGCTACATCCTCATGGCCGACGAGATCGGCACGGCTAAAGAAAAAGAGATCCTCGCCGTTTAGCGACACAGTGAGCGCCATCCCGCGGCACATCGCCATCGTCATGGACGGCAATCGCCGGTGGGCGCGCGAACGCCACCTGCCGGCGATCGCCGGTCACCGTGCCGGCGTGGAGACGATCCGCAAGACGCTACGGGCGGCGCGCGAGCGCGGGGTCGAGTACCTCACGCTCTACTCGTTCTCCACCGAGAACTGGTCGCGCGAGGAGGACGAGGTGCGCGGCCTCATGGCGCTCCTCGAGGAGACGATCCGCCGCGAGACCGATTCTCTGGTGCGCGACGACGTGCGCCTCGAGGTCATCGGCAGACTGAACGAGCTGTCGCCCGGGCTGCAGCGATCGATCGCCGGGGCGGTCGAGGCGACCTCCAAGTGCGCGCACGGCGTGATGACGCTCGCGTTCAACTACGGCGGACGCGCCGAGATCGTCGACGCGGTGCGAGGCATCGTCGCAGACGGTATCGCTCCGGGCGCCGTCGACGAGGCGGCCATCGCGTCGCGCTTGTACGCGCCGGAGCACCCCGACCCCGACCTGCTCATCCGCACCGGCGGCGAGCTGCGCGTGTCGAATTTCCTGTTGTGGGAGGTCGCCTACGCCGAGATGTGGGCGACGCCGGTGCTCTGGCCCGACTTTTCCGTTCGCGATCTCGACGACGCGCTCGGCTCATACGCGAAACGTGAACGGCGCTTCGGGCGCTGATGCGCGACCTGCCGCGGCGGACCGTCACCGCGCTCGTGTACGGCGTCGTGGTGCTCGCCGCTGTATTCGCGCCGCCGATCGTCTTCACGCTCGTGCTCGCGGTCGCCGGTGTCGTCGCGCTCGCGGAGCTTGTCGCCCTGCGACGCGCCGGACGCGTCGCGCTGATCCAGGGCGGAGTCGTCGTGATCGGGCTGCTCGCGCTGTGGGTGCTGCGGACCGCGACGCTACCGCTCAGCTTCGTCCTGTACACGATCCCCATCCCGCACGTGCTGGTCACCGTGCTCTTCGCGACCTGGGCCGCGGACGTCTTCGCGTACCTCGGCGGGTCGCTCTTCGGCCGCCACAAGATCGCGCCGCGGATCAGCCCCGGAAAAACGTGGGAGGGGACGCTCGTCGGGTTCGTGGCCGCAGGCGTCGTGTTCTTGCTCCTGAATCGCGCCTTGGGCGGCTGGTACCCAGGCGCCTTCGGCGCCTCGTACCCGATCGACATCGTCGTCGCGATTGGCATCGGACCGGTTGGGTTCGCCGGCGATCTGCTCGAGAGCTTGACGAAGCGACGCGCCGGCGTGAAGGACTCGGGTACGTTCCTGCCGGGCCACGGCGGCATGCTCGACCGCATCGATTCGCTCGTGGCGACGGCTCCATTCGGGTTGCTGCCGCTCCTCCTCCCGTGCTGCGCGCCGAGTCTGGGATGATGGTCTGGTGGTGACACGACTCGCGATCCTCGGTGCGACCGGCTCCATCGGCCGTCAGGCGCTCGACGTCGTTCGGTCTCATCCCGATCGTCTCCGTGTCACCGCGCTCGCGTCGGCCCGCGACGGATCGGCGCTCGACGCGATCGCGCGCGAGACGGGCGGCGCGACGGTGCTGCAGGCGCGCGACGGCGACGACGCGCTCTGCGACCTCGCGACGCGCGCCGACGTCGACCTCGTGCTCGTCGCGACGCCGGGTATCGCCGGCCTCGCGCCCACGCTCGCGGCGCTCGGCGCCGGCAAGCGCGTCGCGCTCGCGAACAAAGAGGTGCTGGTCGCAGGGGGCCACCTCGTCGCGCCGCTCGCGGGCGGGGCGGGGGACCGGCTCCGTCCTGTGGACAGCGAGCACTGCGCGCTGTGGCAATGCCTTGTCGGCGAACGGATGGAGGACGTGTCGCGCGTTGCGGTGACCGCCTCGGGCGGGCCGTTCCGCGAGCGCGCGCTCGCCGAGCTCGCGTCGGTGACGCCGGACGAGGCGCTGCGCCACCCCACGTGGAAGATGGGCCCGAAGGTGACGATCGACTCCGCCACGCTCGCGAACAAGGGCTACGAGGTCGTCGAGACGCATTGGCTCTACGGCATCCCGTATGAGCGCATCGACATCGTCGTGCATCCCGAGAGCGTCATTCACGCGCTTGTCGAATTCACCGACGGCAGCGTGAAGGCGCAGCTCGCGGAGCC
>JANNUM010000254.1:0-2363 GCA_031395235.1 Chloroflexota bacterium | reverse complement strand
GTGCCGATGCGAATGCGCGGTGTGTCCATCGTCGGAGGTTGTACTGTACGCACTCCAGGGTGAGGCTCACGATGGCGCAGGCGCTGGTGCGATTCCTCGCGAACCAGTACGTCGAGCGCGACGGGATCGAGCAGCGCTTTTCTGGTATGCGCTTCACGACGAACGACAAGCGTCGGCTCGCGATCGCCCTCTGGCTCGCTCCTACAATGCGGAACGACCCCATACCGGACTCGGCGGACTCGCTACAAACGCCTGGTTGAAGGCCCGTGGTGTGACGAAGGTATAGGTGGAGTTCACCTAGGCACGGATACCTGCGAGGCACGATGCGCACCCGCTCGCGCGACGCCGCACCGGCACGGCCGCGGAGTACCTGCGCGACCGTCTTGGCGGGATCGTCGGCCTCGCGTCGACGTCTGGACGCTCGACGCCGGGACGGAACGCTGGCGCGAGCGCCTCGCTCGCGCGGTCGCGGCGGGCGCCGACATGGTGACGACGAACACCCCTCGCGAGCTCGCGGCCGCGCTCGCCAGCGGCGCCTGATCGCTCGCCGTGAGGACGTCGGCAAGCCCGAGCATCGGATCAGAGCCGTGTCGCCCATACCGGATTCGTCAGGGCTTGCACATCGCCCGCGGCATCGACGAGCTGCGCGCGGACGTAACGCGCCGCGCGCGGGACCTCGGCCGAGAGATCCCAGACCGCGGCGCTCACAGCGGCCGACCGCACCGCACCCGCATCCGAGATCAACACGAGCGCGCAGCCCTCGCCGCCACGCAACTCGACGTGCACGCGGCCCGCGCGTGCGGGATCGGGCACGAGGTACAGCTGCGGTCCGCGCGGCGAGGCTGACACGAACGTCCGTCCGTCGCGCAGCGCCGCGAGGATGGACGAGACCGTCGGCGACGGTCCGGCCTGGACCCAAGTCGTCGGCGCGCCGAGCCGGGGTGAGTGACGCGGATCCGGGTCGGGCGCCTTCAAGTAATGGGTGTCACTCCCGCCGACCGCGGCGATCCGCTGGCCGCGCCGCAGCCGCTCCTCCCAGAACGCCAGCGCGACGCCGTTGAGCCTCGCCCACGGACCGTTCCAGACCTCGATCGCATGGAATCCGCTCACGTCCGCGTACTCCCACGGCGGCCCCAGCGGCTTCGGGTGATTCACGCACACCACCGCGCCGGCCGCCGCGGCCTCGCGCATCGTCGCCTCGACCGCGCGCGCCTCGGGCTCGCGGAACTCCCACCACCGATCGGTGCCCCACGCGTTCCAGTGCCCGCCGTATGTGGTGACCTCGACGCCGGGTAGCACGAGCGGAAGACCATCGCCACCTGGTCCGTAGGCGCGCTGATGCCCGACGTTGTTGTGATCGGTGACACCCAGGAAGTCGAGGTCTGCTTCCGCCGCGGCACCAAGCATCTCGACCGGCCACGAGTCTCCATCGGAGTACACCGTGTGGCAGTGGAGGTCCCCGCGTATCCAGCCATCGCGAGCCGCCGTCGGCGGATCCGCGTCGCGGCGGTGTGTGGCGAACGCGCCGGGCGGCGGCTCGGGGATCCCCGGATCGAACCAGATCTCCACCCTCCAGGCGCAGCCGCGCGGGCCCACCTTGTACGGGCCGAGCAGCACGTGCCAGGTGCCCGCGCCGATCGGGCCGGCCGTGTACGGCGGAGTGGCCCACCGCTCGCCGATGGTGAGGTCGAGCTTGTTGCTGCCGCTCCAGCCACGGAAGGCGGGGCTTCCCGCCGCGATGCCGCGCTCGTCGAAGAGCCCGATGTCGAGCGTGTTCCCGCCGGTGATCGCCGGATCTGAGTCGATGCGATCGCTGTAGGCGTAGCGCACGTGCAGCTGCCCCAGACCGCGCGGCACCTCGAACGGGACGTGCGCGTAGCGCTTCTCGTGAGCGCGGTCGAAGTGCCCGGTCAGCGTGCGGTCTGACGGTCCAAGGTCGCGCGTGCTCAAGTGAGCGCGGCGCCGCTCTCGCGATCGAAGACGCGGACGCCCGCCGGGTCGGCGCGCAGGTGTACGCGGGTGCCGGCCTCCGGGCGAACGTCCGGGCTCGTGCGGACCTTGACGAGCGCGTCGCCGAGCTTGACGTTCACGATGACCTCGCTACCGAGCGGCTCCGACAGGAGCACCTCGGCCGGATGGCCGTCATCGGCGAGGAGGATCGCTTCCGGGCGGAGGCCGACCGTCAGCGCCGTCGCGCCGCTACGCAGTGCGGGCAGCGGTACGCGCCAGCCGTCCGCGAACACGAGCGCGTCGTCGGCGCGCTGCGCGTCGAGGATGTTCATCGGCGGGCTTCCGATGAACTGCGCCACGAAGAGGTTCGCGGGGTGCTGGTAGACGTCGTCGGGCGCGCCGAGCTGCTGCAG
>JANNUM010000243.1:0-3151 GCA_031395235.1 Chloroflexota bacterium | reverse complement strand
CCATTTGAGGACCACACGAGCCATTCCGCCCCCGGCGAGCCGCACGATGGTGAAGTTGGAGGAGTGAGCGCCTGCCGTGAGGGCCTGTCTGCGCTGCCCTCAGGAGCCCAACACGACCTTCCTCGAGCAGCTCGAGACGGGTTATTGCCACGCCTCCGAGTCCCGTCTTCCGCTCTGTTGACCCGTGGCATTCATCATCACCCTCGCGCCGATAGTGAGAGCCGCACGCGCCTGGTCATCGCCCGTCTTCCGCGTGCTTGACCCCCCGTCTTCCGCTCAGTAGTCCCTCGACGCTCAAGCGCGAAGCGTCGTGCTATATATGGGGCTCAGCTCGGCGATGGGAGGTGGCGACATATGGACCAGCGAGTGACCTCCGACGCTACGAGGGCCACGAGGCTCTAGCAGCCCGCCGAACATCCGCGCCTGGCGGTCTCCCGAGCCTCGCCGGTCCCTCCGGCATCTATTCATGTCGTTTGCTCGAGGAGATGACCTGTGTATTTCGACTCATCGACTCTGCGTGAGCTCGGCTGGGGCTCCTTCTTCGATGAACAATTCGGCGCGCACGCTGAAGCGAGCCTCGTGCCCGCGCGCGTCGCAGTACAGCATCGCGGCGCATATGTCATTTACGGCGAAGACGGCGAGCTCAGCGCCGAGCTCGCCGGAAAGATGCAAGGCGACTACGTTCGGCACGATCCGGGCAAGCTCGGATTCGAGGCCCGCGTCGCCGCGCGCCTACCCGCGATCGGCGATTGGATCGCCGCGAGCGTTCGCGCCGATGAGCGCCGCGCGACGATCCACGCGACGCTTCCCCGTCGGACCCAGTTCTCACGGAAGCAGCCCTGGAATCCGACGGAGGAACAGGTCCTCGCGGCGAACATCGACACCGTGTTCGTCGTGTCGGCGCTCGCGGAGGTCGCGAAGGTCGACGATCCACCGAATCTGCGGCGCCTGGAGCGTTTCCTCGCGATGGCGCACGAGAGTGGCGCGCGACCCGTGGTCCTGCTGACGAAGGCAGATCTGCGCGCGGACGCACACGAACAAGCCCGCGCCCTCGGTGTGCTGGGCGTCGCTGTCGTGCTCACGAGTGCGCTCGTACGCGAAGGGCTTG
Organism: Chloroflexota bacterium; assembly: GCA_031395235.1. Lineage (GTDB taxonomy): Bacteria > Chloroflexota > Limnocylindria > P2-11E > P2-11E > CF-39. The sequence goes on along the minus strand of JANNUM010000243.1, from coordinate 2,043 downwards.
ACTCGCTCAAGCCTTATCTCGCGCCCGGAAAGACGGCCGTGCTCATCGGTTCGTCCGGCGCCGGGAAATCGACGCTGATCAACGCCATCCTCGGCGAGGACCTGCTTGCCACACGGGAGGTGCGTCGTGACGGCATCGGCCGGCACACGACCGCGCACCGGGAACTCGTGCGTCTTCCCGCCGGCGGTCTCATCGTCGATACGCCGGGGCTGCGGGAGATCCAGCTCTGGGACGCGGATGATGGCTTCGCGGGCGCGTTCGCGGATATCGACGAGCTCGCCTCGCGTTGTCGATTCCGCGACTGCAGTCACGTGTCGGAACCGGGGTGCGCCGTGACCGACGCGACGAAGACCGGAGTCCTGGACCCGGCGCGACTCAGGAGCTTCCGGAAGCTGCTGCGCGAGCTCGACCACCTCGAGCGCAAGCAGAGCGTGCGCGGAGCAGCGGAGCGGCGACACTTGTACCGATCGCTGGCGCGCGCCGCGCGTCGAAATGGCGATCAACAGAAGGGTCCGCCCTGATGCCGTTACGGTAGCCCGGTGCTGAGAATGGCCACCACGCAGGCCCCTCCTCTGGACGAGCCCGCCCTAGCGAGAGCGGTCCGTACACTCGCGCGCGCCGAGCCTCTTTTCGCGCACATCGTGAAGACACATGGCCCACCGCCGCTCTGGCCGCGCGAGCCCGGCTTCGAGACGCTGGTGCTGCTGATGCTCGAGCAACAGGTCTCACTCGCGCAGGCGCGCGCGATGTACGCGCGGATCGCCAGCGCGACCGGGACGGTCACGCCAGCGAATGTCGCGAAGCTCGGCGAATCCGGTCTGCGCGCGCTCGGCGTGACGCGACAGAAGTCGGCCTACCTCGTGGCACTCGCGATCCAACTGGAGCGGAAGGAGCTCGATCTCGACGCACTCGCGGTTCTGTCCGACGCTGACGCGGACGCCGCGCTCGATGCGCTCCACGGCGTCGGCCCCTGGACCGCTCAGTGCTACCTGCTCTTCGCGCTGCGCCGGTCGGACGTCTTTCCCGCGGCCGATCTGGCCCTGATGAAAGCGGTACGCCAGCTCTGGAGGCTGCGCCAGAGACCGTCGCCCGAAGCGCTCGCGCGGCGCGCAAGAGCGTGGCGTCCACATCGCGCGGTCGCGGCGCGCCTCCTGTGGCATCACTATCTGTGCGAGCGTGGACGAAGCTAGGTCGAGAGCACCCCAGCCCACCGGCATGCAGGACATGCTCGTCCGCCTCTACGACCTTCCCGAGTCAGCCTCTCGCGTGCGCGCTCTGCACGAGGCTGGGATAGAAGTGCGCCCCGCGCTTGCGCCGGAACGGCACGTCGTCGTCTCCTGGGTGCGGCAGCACTTCGGCGAGGGTTGGGCGAGCGAGTGCGAGGTCAGCTTCGCTCGCCTTCCCATTTCGTGCTTCCGCGCCCAGCGCGGTCAGGAGGTCCTGGGCTTCGCGTGCTACGACGCGACGGCGAAAGCGTTCTTCGGCCCGACCGGAGTGCTCGAGCGGGAGCGAAACCAGGGGATCGGGACGGCGCTGCTGCTCGTGGCACTGCAGGCCATGGCCGCGGAGGGTTACGCCTACGCGATCATCGGCGGGGCCGGCCCGGCTGACTTCTACGCGAAGGCCGTCAGCGCGGTGCCGATCGCCGGTTCGACGCCTGGGATCTACAAGAACCTGCTGCGGGGCGGTCGTGCGCCGGGCTAGGGCCCCCGACCCGCCCGTAGCATTCGAGGGCCCTCCAGCGTTCTTCGTAAGCGCGACAGGAGGTATCCATGCGTGATCTTGGGGGGCAAAGCTCGACCGCGACGCTGAACGCCATGCTGGGCGCAGGGTCGGTCTTCGAGGGCAAGCTGCACTTCGAGGGTCAGGTCCGGATCGACGGCACGTTCACCGCCGAGACCTTCGCCCCCTCGCCGATGACCAGCAGGTCCGTGGTCGTGATCTCGCCCGTGAACGTGCCGTCGATACGGACCTGACCCTCGAAGTGCAGCTTGCCCTCGAAGACCGACCCTGCGCCCAGCATGGCGTTCAGCGTCGCGGTCG
>JANNUM010000237.1:0-3222 GCA_031395235.1 Chloroflexota bacterium | reverse complement strand
AGTGTTCGTCCCGGACGACACACGCGTCACCGGCAAGCGCGTACAGCTCGTGTACGTATCGGCTGGCGCCGTCGCACGCTTCGCGATCACACCGTTCGCGAAGGGCAGCGAGGGTCGCAGGCCAGCGAGGGAGACGACCCCGGCGTTCGATCCGATGGAGGCGCAGCTGTTGCCGAACGGGGAACGCTGATCCGCTAGGAGGCGCGCGCCACGCGCTGGCCGAGTCGTTCCTGGCGGATCGTGACTTTCGCGCGCCGCCGAAGGTCCTCGAACGCCGCGCGCTGCGTCTCGTTCACGAAGGTGAAGGCGACGCCGCGCTGACCCGCTCGACCCGTGCGACCGGTGCGGTGCACGAAGGTCTCCGCGTCCTCGGGGAGATCGAAGTTCACGACGTGACCGATGTCGTCGACGTGGATGCCACGCGCCGCGAGATTCGTCGCGATGAGTGTCGGGATGCGGCCGCTCCGGAATCCCTCGAGAACGCGCTCGCGCTCGTGCTGACCAACGTTGCCGGGGAGCGCGCGCGCCGGGCTTCCGAGATTGGCCAGTGCCTTCACGAGCTTGTCGGCGCCGTGCTTGGTGCGCCGGAAGACGAGAGTTCGCACGACGTCCTCGCGCCTCAGGATCTCATGCAGCGCAGCGACCTTGTCGGACTCGCGCACCTGGATCCAGGCCTGATCGATCGCGGCGACCGTCGGCTCTTCCGGCTTGATCGTCACGCTGACCGGATCCTTGGTGTAGCGGCGTGCGACGGCTCGAACGTCATTCGTGAGCGTCGCGGAGAACAGCGCGGTCTGTCGTGGTCCCTTGAGTAGCGCGACGATGCGCGCGATGTCAGGCGCGAAGCCGAGGTCGAGCAGACGGTCCGCCTCATCGAGAACGAGGATCCGGATCCGGGAAAGGTCGAGCGTGCGGCGTGAAGCGAGATCGAGGAGGCGGCCCGGCGTGCCGACTACGACATGTGCGCCGCGGCGAAGGGCGTCCTCCTGCGCGCGGTAACCAACGCCGCCGTAAAGGGCGACGACGCGCGCGCTGCGGAAGCGACCGAGAACCTCGATCTCACGGGCGACCTGCTGCCCGAGCTCGCGCGTGGGAACGATGACGAGGGTGAAGGGGGCGCCGGCACGTCCCTCGATGCGTTCGAGGATCGGCAGCGCGAAGGCGCCGGTCTTGCCGGTGCCGGTCTGCGCCTGGGCGAAGACGTCGCGGCCGGCGCGGAGCGGCGGTATGGCGAGCTCCTGGACCGGCGTGAAGGTGGTCCAGCCGAGCTGCTTCACGGCACGGTCGAGATCCGGGGTAAGCGAGATCAACTGATTTCCTTTGCGGGGCAACAAAAAAGCGAGCCGAAATGTGACTCGGCTCGCTGTCACCGACGCGATCCGCCGGCTGTTTCTTGAAGGACCCGAGTGATTTTCTTACATCAGCATACAGGCTGCGGCCTCAGAAAGCGATCCCCCGCTCAGCGACAGGTCACCCCGGGGGCACGCGAGGTCGGTTCACCGACCGGCGTCAGATTGCGGAGCAAGACCAACTCCGCGCTCCAACCATCCGCCGCGCACTCTTGCGAGGTCGTCACCGTGAATCTGCCGGTCGACGAGGAGAAGACGTTCGCGTCGAGGGCACCGCGCTGCTCCGAGACGACACGGCTCCCGATGGAGAACCGCAACAGCGCGCTGTCACCCCCTCGCGCTCCCTCCAGCGTCCAGGTGAACGTGACGCGATACGCGCCGGTGTCGAGGCGCTCCGCGGTCGCAGCGCCAGCGGTGACGCGGACGGCGGTGGGCGCGGGGGTCGTAGCCCGGGTCGGGGCGACCGTTCGCGTAACTTCGTCGGCAGGTGCCGCGATCGTGTCGACGCGCGTGAGAAGGGCGACCGATGATCCGAACGTCAGCATCGCGAGGACAAGGACGCCGGCAAAGATGCCGAGCGGCGTCGACCACACCGACGTGCGCGGCCTTCCAGGCACGACGACGACGTCGGTGCTCGGTTCGGCTTGGTCGGGCTGCTCCGGCCCCCCCACGTAACTCATACGCCCATCACCGCTCGCGACGATGGTATGCCCGCCCGCTTGTTCAGTGTAAGGTCGAGCGGCCGGGGAAGCCCTGGAGGGCCGCCGCTCAGGCGACGGCCGGACCCGAGGTCAACCGTCGGGTTCTGGAGAGTTGGGGATGCTGCAGACCATTTCACTCGCGGTGCCTATCCTCGTCCTGATCGCGCTCTGGGTGACTAGCCTGAGTCTCAAAGCAAGCGGCAAGCCGTCACTGCCCGGCGCGCTGTACGCGATTCCCGTCGCCGGCATCCTGCTCGCGGCCGTCGCCAACACCGCCGTCATCGTCGATGCCGGTCACGTGGGCGTCGTCACGCGCTTCGGCGCCGTGACCGGGAACATATTTGAGCAGGGTCTGAATTACAAGCTGCCATTTGCCGAGAGCGTGTGGATCGCCGACGTCCGCACCCAGAAGGAGCAGGTGGACGCCGCGGCGGCGTCAAAGGACCTGCAGGAAGTCAAGTCCACGATCGCATTGAACTATCACCTCGACGCGAAGCGGGCCTCGGTCGTCTATCAAGAGATCGGGCCGGATTACAAGACGCGCATCGTCGATCCCGCGATCCAAGAGGCCTTCAAGTTCACGACCGCACAGTTCACCGCCGAGGAGCTCATCACCCAGCGCGAAGAAGTGAAGAACCGCGCGCGCGGATTCCTACGAGAGCGCCTCGGCACGTTCAACGTCCTCGTCGACGAGCTCAACATCGTGACCTTCGAGTTCGCCAAGTCATTCAATGATGCCATCGAGTCGAAGCAGGTGGCTGCCCAGCGCGTGCAGCAATCCCTGAACGAGCAGCAACGCGCCAAGGTCGAGGCCGATACGCGCGTTATCACCGCTCAGGGTGAAGCGACAGCCGTGTTGACGCGCGCCAGGGCGGCAGCCGAAGCCCAGGCGTTGCAGCAGAGGACCCTCAGCGACATCTACGTCCAGTTCCTTGCGGTCGACAAGTGGGACGGAAAGATGCCGCAAGTGACCGGAGGCGGCGCCACGCCGTTCATCACTCTCCCGGTTCGGTAACTCGAGCGAGCGACTCGTTAGCTCGGGCGAGCGATCGAGCGCACGTCGTGGCGGCCGCGGGGGGTCGGCCCCGCGGGGGGGATTAGTGCCGCATATTAAATAGAGAGTTTTTGAAGGACCAAGGTCCCCCCAAACCAAGAAAACCCATCGACACGCC
>JANNUM010000222.1:0-10498 GCA_031395235.1 Chloroflexota bacterium | reverse complement strand
GGTGTCCGCGCGACGTTCGTGAAGATCGTGTTCTTGCGGACGGACTGCATCGCGTTCGGGTTCGATTCGTTGCTCGTGCCCGGTGCGACGCCGAAGTATCCGAACTCCGGGTTCACCGCGTAGAGGCGGCCGTCCTCGCCGACGTGCATCCACGAGATGTCGTCCCCGACGGTCCAGATCTTCCATCCCTTGAAGCGCTTGGGCGGGATCATCATCGCGAAGTTCGTCTTGCCGCATGCGCTGGGGAACGCGGCGGCGACGTAGGTCATCTCGCCCTCGGGGCTCTCGACGCCGAGGATCAGCATGTGCTCGGCGAGCCAGCCTTCCTTCTTGCCGAGATAGCTACCGATGCGGAGCGCGAGACACTTCTTGCCGAGCAGCACATTGCCGCCGTAGCCGGAGCCGACGGACCAGATCGTGTTGTCCTGCGGGAAGTGTGCGATGTAGCGGCGCTGCGGATCGCAGTCGGCGACGGAATGAAGTCCGCGGTTGAAGTCGTTCGAATCCGCGAGCCGGTCGAGCGCGACCTTGCCCATCCGGGACATGATCCGCATGTTCAGGGCGACGTACACGGAATCCGTGAGCTCGACGCCGAGCATCGCGAACGGCGAATCGGGCGAGCCCATGAGGTAGGGGACGACGTACATCGTTCGGCCCTTCATCGCGCCGTCGTAGATCGCTGCGAGCCTGCGGCGCGCTTCTTCGGGCTCCATCCAGTTGTTCGTCGCGCCCGCTTCGGCCTTCGTCGGCGTGCACACGAAGGTGAGCTCCTCGGTCCGCGCCACGTCGTTCGGGTTCGAGCGCGAGTAATAGGAGCGCGGGCGCTTCTTGGGATCCAGCGGGATGAGCACACCGTCCGCGACGGCCTCCTCGGTGAGGAGCTTCGCCTCCTCGTCCGAGCCGTCGCACCAGTAGACGCGGTCGGGCTTGCACATACGTGCCATCTCGTCCACCCAGGACCGCAGATGGGAGTTGGTCGTGGGGGCTTCCTTCGCAACGAGCATCGGGGCTCCGATTCTAGGTCGCTGGGCGCGACGACAGGATGCGCGCAACGATCACCGCGACGGTCGCCGTCAGAGGCAAGGCGAGCGCGAGCTGCACGAGCAGAGGAAGCAAGGGGTCGGCGTCGTAGAGCACGCCGGAAAGCAGCCCGCCCGTTCCGAAGCCGAGCGCGAACACGAGCTGGAAGCCGGAGTAGCCAAGTGCCGCACGCGCCGGCGGCAGGATGCGTTCGAGCGCTCCAGCGAGCACCGGGTTCGGCGCCGTCTGCGCGCCAAGCAGGAACGAGCCGAGCGCGAGCGGCAGCTCGGAGCGACCCGAGAGCGCGATCGTGCCGGCGCCGAGCGTGAGCACCGCACCCGCGCCGATCACCGCGGGCACCGGACCGAAGCGATCGGCGATGCGGCCGTTCACCGCCGAGAAGACCGCGGCGCCGAGCGCGACGAGACCGACGTACACGCCAACGCGCTCGAGCGGGATCGCCGCCACATCGCGGACGTAGACCGGGAACAGCGGGTTCACGACCGTCGTGATGACCGCCGCGAGCGGCGTGATCGCGATGAGCGTCCAGAACGACCGCGGCAGCGGCGGCCCGGGCACGTGCGCGATTGGCGGCGTGCGCGAGAGGCGGAGGGTGAGCATCGACGACAGCAAGAACGCGACCGTCGCGATCGCGATCCCGCCGCGCAGTCCGACGACCGCGGCGATGGACCCCGCGAACGGCGCAGCGAGGATGGTGCCGAAGAAGAACGCTCCGTACACGATGCCGAGCTCACCCGAGAGGCGCCCGCGCGGCGTCAGGGCCGCGAGGTGCGCGCTCATGAGCGGCAGCGCGGCGCTGCCGACCCAGTAGAGCGACGAACCGATGAACGCGCCGTGCCAGTCGGTGAGCGGGAGGAACGCCCCGGCACCGACGGTCGACGCGAGCCACACACCGATGAGGAGCGGCCGACGCCCGAAGCGGTCGGCCGCGAGACCGATCGGGATGAAGCTCGCTGCCGCGACGATGTTGCCGATCCCGAACACGAGGCCGATGTCGGTGGGCGTCGCGCCCAGGTCGCGGAGGAACAGAGGAAAGAGCGTGCCCAAAAGACCGAACCCAGTACCCCAGAGGATCTGTGCACCGGCGAGGGTGGTGGCTTCCTTGCTGAGGCCTAGGACGCGCGCCCCTTCACGACGCCGGCCTTGCGTCTCTCGTCGAACTCGGCGCGCGCTCGCTGCAGGACGGCGGGATCGGTGAGCACGTCGAGCGCCGTGAGGGCGAGCGCCTTCGCTGCCACGAGCGCGTTGTCGAGCGCCCCCTGTGTGACCGCGAGATCGCGGAACGCGATCGAGTGGCCCGGCACGGGCTCGGGCGCGATCGCGATGTACGGATGGATCGCCGGCATGACCTGCATCACGTTGCCCATGTCCGTGGAGCCGACGCGCTCGTCGTCCCGAGCTTCGAACACCTGCATGCCGAGGCCCTTCATGTGCTGCGCCCAGCGCTCCGCCATGGGTGTCGAGAAGACCATGTTCTCGTAGCCCGCGTTCTCGTGGACCGTCACCTTGACCTTGGTCCCGGTCGCGGTCGCGGCGCCCTCCGCGCACGCGATGAAACGCTTGAGGACGTCCTGCTGGTAACGACGGTCCAGCGCGCGCACGCTGAAGCGGCCAACGGTGTGGTCGGGGATCACGTTCGCGGCGCTCCCGCCGTTCGTGATGATGCCGTGGATCCGCGCGTCCGGACGGAGCTGCTGACGCATCGCGTTCACGCTGTTGAACAGCTGGATGAGCCCGTCGAGCGCGTTGATGCCCTGATCGGGCTGCGACGCGGCGTGCGCGGCCTTGCCGAAGTACTCGACGAGGACGCGGTTCGACGCGAGCGAGTGACGACCCGCGAGGCTCCGTCCGGTGGTGGGGTGGATCATCATCGCGGCGTCCACGTCATCGAAGCCGCCGGCGCGCAGCAGCGCGACCTTGCCACCACCGCCTTCCTCCGCCGGGCAGCCGATCGCCGCGAGCGATCCATCGATGTCGCCGATCACCTCGCGGACCCCGACCGCCGCGGCGGTACCGATCATCGCGATGAGGTTGTGTCCGCAGCCGTGGCCAAGCTCCGCGAGTGCGTCGTACTCGGCGAGGATCGCGACGCGCGGCCCGCCGTTCTTCCCGGCGGCATCGCCGCGATACGATGTCTCGATGCCGCGGTAGCCCCGCGCGACCTTGAAACCGCACCTCTCGAGGAACTCGGCGATACGCGCGGCCGCCTGACGCTCCTCGTACGCCGTCTCGGGATTCGAATGGATCGCGCGCGATAGCTCGAAGAGTGCCTCGCGCCTCTGATCGATCGCGTGGAGCGCGCGCTTCCGCAGAGCAGCGAGATCGGGCATGTGCCCGATGCTAGCCAGCCGGCGCGGTCGGTGCCGCCTGATGCCCGGCGATCATCGCGAGGATGATGCGGTCGAGCGCGCGGTCCGCCTCCTCGAAGAGCGACGCGGCCTGTCCGGACTCGAGTGAGCGGCGCCGCGCAACGTGCGCGATCTCCGCCATGAATCGAGCGCGGAAGTAGAGGAACACCTGCGTCGCCTCCCCCAGCGACAGCCCGGCTCGCTTCGCTTCGACGCCGTACTCGCGACCGAGTGACTCGGCCTGTGTGACGTAGTGCTCCTGCCCCGCGCGCCGCGCGGTGTCGAGATGACCGAGCAGCAGATCGCTCATGCGGACCCCGCGCTCGCGGAACCAGCGCAGCGAGCTCTCGTCAAAGCGCGTGTGCCAGTCCTGGTCGCTGACGTCGGTGCGCACGCGCTTGCGGAATTCGGCGGCGATCTTGTCGGGCGTCTCGCCCATCGCGGTCAGCGAGGGACGCTTGGCCGCGCGTGGACGAGGCAGCAGCGCGTCGATCGCGGAACGAAGGAATCGCCGATGCCCGCCCGGGGTGGTGAAGACGTCGATCTTCCCGTTGTCAGCCCAGCGGCGCAGCGTGTCCGGATCGACACCGAGCATCCGGCTGGCCTCGCCGAGGGTGAGCCAGTCGCCGCGCTTGCCCGATGCGGTCGGAGCGGGAATCCCGTAAATCTAGGCGAATCTGTCCGCCTCCGCGACCTCATCGGCAGCGGGTTCGCGCACCGCGTACTCCCGTAGCGGCGTGAACGTCGCGACCGCGGCGCTCGCGATGGCCAGGCCGCCGGCTACCGCGAACGCGACGGCGCTCGATGCGACGACGACGATCGCCGAAAGGACGGCGGGCGATGCGCTGTTGGAGATGAGCACGACCGTGCGGAACGCGCCATTCGCGCGGCCGCGCACATTTGCCGGCACGTCGCGTTGCCGCGGGATGAAGGCGTAGATGATGAACGCCTGCCAGGCGATCTCTCGACCCGTGAAGCAGAGCGTGATCAGTCTCCAGTCGGCGGTGAAAGCGCCGGCGAGCGCCGCGAACCCGGACGCGAGGATGACGGCGATCATGCTGTGACCCATCGGCCGGTCGCGTGCGAGACGCGGCGCGAGCAGCGAGCCGATGATCGTGAGCCCACCGCTCGCAGAGAGGGCGAGTCCGATCGTCACCTCGTCGAGGTGGTGCTCCTCGCGCAGCACATAGAGGATGAGCACTCGTAGGCCGACGCCGCCGAGGTTCGCGATGGACATCACGACCAGCAGCCACCGCAGGACCTTCGCGCGCCACACGAACGCGAAGCCGTCGCCGATCTCGTGGATGACATTGCGCACCGTGAGCGGAGCGACCTCTTCCGCCGAGATCTCGAGGATCGGCGGCATTCGGTAGAACACGTAGAGGGTCGGCAGGAAGGCGAGGGCGGCGATCCACATCGCGCTCACGCCCCCGACGGCGGCGATCGCGAACCCGCCGAGGGTCGGTCCGATGATGCGCGCCGCGCGGTCGGCCGCGAGGAAGATCGCGTTCGCGTCCGTGAGCTCGCGCTCCTCCACCAGGGATGGGACGACGCTGAAGTCCGTGGTCACGCCCCAGAGCACTTCGACGGTGCCGAGCAGGAAACCGATGACGTACAGCAGCTCGATCGAGAACACTCCGCCAAGGGCGGAGAGCGGGATGGCCGCGGTCAGCGCGATCCCCGAGATGTCGCAGGCGATGAGGAGTCGGCGCTTGTCTACTCGGTCGATGAGTGCCCCGGCGGGTGCGCCAAAGAAGATGTATGGGAGGGACTGAACGACGCGCAGGATCGCCGCCGCGGTGATGGAGTGCGTGAGATCCAGGACCAGGAGTGGCAGCGCCAGCCGCGCCACCTCGTCCGCGACCCCACCGAGACCGATGGCCGCCGTGAACGCCGCGAACCACTTATGACGGAGCGGCCCTTTTCGCATGGGACGGCGAGCATAAAAGCGAGCGAGCGGTCCGGCACGGCGCTTGCGAGCGTCTTAAGCGACCTAGTTATTAGTAGTAGAGGAGGTTCCCATGGGCCAAGTCAACGTCAATCCCGGCGGGTCGTCGGACAGCGGCTTCGGTGCCGGCATGATCATCGGCATCATCCTGCTGATCCTCATCGTCCTCGTTCTCATCTTCTACGCCGGTCCGCAGATCTTCGGCGGCGGCACGAAGCCGGGTTCGCTCATCGACGCGCTCAGCACCGCAGTCCTCGCCTGATCTGCCGCGGGGCGCCGTATGATCTCCGGCGCCGCGCGTCATGCTTGGGCGCATGAAGCGTGTCCTGTTCCTCTGCACTCACAATTCAGCCCGCTCCCAGATGGCCGAGGGATTTTTGCGCGCGTTCGCTGGTGAACGCTTCGAAGTTCAGAGCGCCGGCACCCGCGCCACGCGCGTGCATCCGCTCGCCACCCTGGTGATGGGCGAGCTCGGCATCGATATCTCCCAGCACGAGAGCAAGTCCGTCGACGATGTGGGCGAGCGATGGGATGTCGTCGTCACCGTGTGCGACGCGAGCTGCCCCGTCCCGCCGCGCAGCGGTCTGAAGCTCCGCTGGAAGCTGCCCGATCCATCGTCCGCGCGAGGGACCAAGGCAGAGCGGCTCGAAGTGTTCCGTGGCGTGCGGGACTCCATCCGCTCGCGCGTTCGCCTGCTCGCCGACCGCATCTAGCGCGGTCCCGTCGTCCACTCCCGAACGGATAAATGGCACATCGCCTGCTGCACCTTCTATCAGCGTCCACAGAGGACGACTTCATCTCAGGAGGATCTCTTCGATGCAGGATCCTGGACTTCCCCCGCGCCCGGGCGAGCCGGTCCCCGGTGACGTCGGGAAGAAGGGCGGCGAGCAGCCGGAGCGCCCGGCGGGGCCGACCGACGTCCCGCGTGAGAGGCCCGGAGTGGAAAAGGGCCCGATTCCCCAGACCCCGACCATCTAGCTCCCGTTGATCAGGCCGCTGCCCTCCAGCAGCGTCGCGAACATGACGAGGATCGCGTACCCGGCGACGACCGCGGTCACGATGAGCGCAGCGACCATCGCGAGGCTCAGGAGCGTGGTCTGCCGGGTCGCGGTCCTCGCGTCCATTTCCTTTTCGATGACGCGTTAAGCGACGCTCGCGATCTGGATCGCCCCTTCGACGCTCGTCAGCGCCTCAATCTTTTCCGGCGAGCCAGCGCTGGAACGTCGCCAGCAAGAAGTACTCCTCGTCCATCGGCCAGTCGGGCTCGCGCGTGAAGTCGACCGCGGGCGCTCGTCCGTCGATCAGCGGCGCGAAGTGCTCGCGGATCGGCGGCGGCAGCTCCGCCGTGTCGCGGAAGTTCGTGGGGATGTCGGCGAAGTACTCGACCGGGTTGGCGTGATCGCCCTGGCGTAGGAACGAGCCAATGACCCAGTCGCGGTAGCGCGGGAACTCCCCGAGCTGCGATCGGCTGTCGCGGACGGCGCGGCGCAGGTACGCGAAGTTGCGATCCTCGTCCCAGCGATACACGGGATGGTTCCAGCACACGAAGTGGAACAGCTCGTGGCAGGCGGAGAGCTCGACCTGCGCCAGTCCTTCGTAGGTCTCGACGCCTGCGGCGAGCTCGATCTCGTTGCGGTCGGGATAGAACCCACCGCCACCACGCGCGTTCGTCCGGATGATCCGGCAGCGCCGGCCAAGCGCCCTGACCTCGTCCGGGAACCCTCGTAGGGCACGCTCGACCAGGACGTCCCCGGGTGTCACGTACAGGTACGGTTGGCGGCGCCAAAGCGAGCGTCGAAGGTCGTCCAGCCGACCGCGGGCGAGGCGTTCGACGGCCGAAAGCATGGCGCGTCGGTATCGGATCACGAGCCAAGTATCCGTGGACCAGAACAGGAGTTCCGTTTGGGGTGTTATAGGAGCGACGTGTACCGCGCCGATGCCCCTGGCCGCGTGAATCTGATCGGCGAGCACACGGACTACAACGAGGGCCTGGTCCTGCCGACCGCGACTCCCCAGCGCACGGTCGTCGAGCTGTCCCCGCGTGAGGACCGCGTCGTCCGCGTCGAGAGCGAGGGGTACATGCCCATCGCGTACCGCCTCGGCGAGGAGCGGCACTGCGGCGACTGGGGCGACTACGTCCGCGGCGTGACCTGGGTGCTCACGAAGGCCGGGCACGCGATCCGAGGCTTCGATGCCGGCGTCGCGTCGCGCGTACCACCCGGCGCGGGTCTGTCGTCGAGCGCCGCGCTCGAGGTCGCCTTGCTCCGCGCCCTGCGCGAGGCGTTCTCGCTCACCCTCGACGACATGGCGCTCGCGTATGCCGCGCACAAAGCGGAGCGCGATGTCGTCGGCGCCCGCGTCGGCACCATGGACCAGCTCGCCGCCAGCCTCGCCCGCGTCGGCGAGGCGCTGCTCATCGACATGCGCAAGTCGCAGATCGAGCGCGTGCCGATCCCCGCCAGCGTCGAGATCGTCGTCGTCGACACCGGCATCGTGCACGACAACGCGAAGCAGGGCGCATACAACGAGCGACGTGCGCAGTGCGACGAAGCCGCGCGGCGCCTCGGGATCGCTTCGCTGCGCGACGCCACGCTCGGCGATGTCGAGCGCCTCGCGTCGCAGAACGCGACCCTTGCGCGGCGCGTGCGTCACGTCGTCAGTGAGAACGAGCGCGTCCGAGCGTTCGCCACAGCGCTCGGTTCCGGCGACCTCGCGCGCTGCGGCGCGCTCGTTGACGCGTCGCACGCCTCGCTGCGAGAGGACTTCGACGTTTCGACCCTGGAGCTGGACGAGCTCGCGGCCGCGCTGCGCTCGCAGCGAGGGGTCCACGGCGCGCGTCTGGTCGGCGCCGGCTTCGGCGGTTCCGTTCTCGCGCTCGCCGATGCGGGCCGCGCGGCCGATGCGGCGCGCGCCGCGGCGGACCAGTACCGGTCGCGTACCGGCCGCACCGGCCACGTGGTGATGCCGCTCTGACCCACGGTCCCGCGCATACTCGACGCCTTGCCCCGTTCGCCATCGGCTGACGCGCCGCGCATCTTCACCGGCATCGCGCGCTCCTACGACCGCGCGGGCGCGTTGTTCTCGTTCGGTCAGGATCCGCGCTGGCGCCACGCGCTCGTCGATGTGGTCGGAGCCGATGCGGACGATGTCGTGCTCGACGTCGCGACAGGCACCGGCCTTGTCGCCGCGGAGCTCGCGCGCCGCTACGGTTGCCGGGTCGTCGGTCTCGATCGCCACGCGGACATGCTCACCGAGGCGTCGCGACGGAACGGGCTCATCACCGGGCTCGTGAACGCGCGGGCGGAGCGGCTACCGTTCGCGGACGCCACGTTCGATCACGTCACGTTCACGTATCTGCTGCGCTACGTCGACGATCCCGCCGCGACCGTCACCGAGCTCGCACGGGTGCTCAAACCCGGCGGCCGTCTCGCTGCGCTCGAGTTCGGCGTCCCCGCGTCACCGTTCACCTTCGCGCTGTGGCGTCTTTACACGCGTCTGGTCATGCCGCTCGCGGGCTCGCTGATCTCGCGGAAGTGGCGCGACGTGAACGCGTTCCTCGGCCCGAGCATCGAGCGTTTCTATCGCGCGCACCCGCAGCGCGAAGTGGAGCGCTATTGGCGCGAGGCGGGCTTGGCCGACGTTCGTTCGCGGCGGATGAGCCTGGGCGGTGGGATCGTCATGAGCGCGACGAAGCGTGATGCGCCTGCCGCCAGCGATGCGCGACTCGGCGCCGCGTTCTACGCCCTGCGGCCCGGCGGCTGGCGGGATTACTGGACGCTGCTCCATCCGCCGTACACGGCGTGGCATCTGTCGTACGTCCTGCTCGGCGCCGCGCTCTCACCCTCGCCCGACCCACGCATCGTCCTGGGGGCGTTACTGGCGTTCGGGCTCGCCCTCGGCGTGGCGGCGCATTCGTTCGATGAGCTCCGGGGACGCCCGCTCGGCACGCGGATCCCCTCGCGCGTGCTCGTCGCCCTCGGAGCGCTCGGTCTGGCCGGCGCGGCAGCCCTCGGCATCGCCGCTATGGCGATGCTCGGTCCGGCGTTCGGCGTGTTCGTCGTGGCCGGCGTCGCGCTCGTCCTTCTTTATGCGTTCGAGGCTCCGCTCGTGCACTCGGACCTCGGTTTCGCGCTGGCGTGGGGCGCGTTCCCGGTGATAACGGCGGCGTACGCGACGGGCGCCCCGCCGACGCCGGCCGTCGCGGTCGCGGCCGCGGCCGCCCTGCTGAGCCTCGCGCAGCGCATCCTGTCGACACGGGTGCGCGCGGTGCGACGGCGCAGCCAGTCCGTCGACGGCGAGGTCCGCTATCGCGACGGATCGCGCGAGACGCTCGACGCGGAGGGCCTCATCGCGGCGCCCGAGGGCGCGCTGCGGATCCTCTGGCTCGCGGTCGTCGCGCTCGCCGTCGGGCTCCTCCTCTCGCGCTACGCCTAGCGCGGCAGCTGGGCGAGGAAGCGCTCCGCGTTGCGGTAGGCGATCGTCTCCGCGACGTCGGCGGGGAGCTGCGCCAGCCACCCGCGGATCCCCCTCACGATCTCCGCATACACATCCCAGCGCTCGTTCCCAGTGAACGCGCCGCCCGCGGTCCACGTGTCGGTGCCGATCATGAAGCGGCCGCTGTGCCGCACGAGCAGGTCACGCCAGCGCGGATCGAGCGTGCCGTTCGGCGCGACGTCGGCGCGCAGCGAGAGCTCGATGGACAGCTTCGGCCACCGGTCGAGGAGCGCTCCGATCTGCTCGTGCGTCGCGTCCACCCCGGCGTGGGTCCACAGCACGGTCGCATCGGGCATGTAATTCAGGAGCTCCGCCACCGCGCGCGCGTCGGCGTGCGGCTGAAGGAACAGCTTCTCTCGCTGGGCGAGCGCGAGCACGCCGCGAACGGTCGGCAGGCCGATCTGTCCGACGAGAAGGTGGAACTCGCCGAAGCCGCGATGCACGCCCGGCCGATAGGCGGATTCGACATAGGAGAGGATCGACGGATCGCGCGCCCACGAGAACACGTCGGCCACGTTGCGATACGGGCCGAGCATCGGTATGACGCGATCGCCCAGGACCGCGCGCAGCTTGAACGTGCCTTCGTCCGGCGCGCTCGAGACGAGCCCGGAGCGGACGCCAACCGAATCCAGAAGCTTCGTGATGGTCTCGGGCGGATAGGCCGACC